>JAQGKM010000440.1 GCA_028290125.1 Hyphomicrobiales bacterium
AAGTGACATCTTCGATTCCATCGAAGTGCGCGGCGCGATGGAGGGTCTCGTCGCCAAGGCCGCCGCCGAACGCGGCGCCTCGCGCGCCGCGCTGGCGGGCATCAAGGACTGTCTCTCGGAAATCGACGAGCTGATCGAGAGTGATCTCACCTTCGAGCATTTCTCCGATTACGTGCGGCTCAACGCGCGCTTTCATGCGCTGCTGCATGATCTCTCGGGCAGCGCGGTGATGATCCGACAGGCCGAGCGCGCCGCAGCGCTCCCCTTCGCGTCGCCGTCGGGTTTCGTGATGGCGCAATCGGCCCTGCCGCAGGCGCGCACCATCCTCATCGTCGCGCAGGACCAGCACCGCAGCGTGGTGGAAGCGATCGAGAACCGCGAAGGCGAGCGCGCCGAATCCATCATGCGCGAACATGCGCGACTCGCGCGGCGCAATCTGCAACTGGCGCTCGCCAACCAGGCGACGCTCGATCTGGTGGCGGGCTCCGCCCTGATCCGCCGCCGCAAATCGGTCTGAGGTTTTCATGCGTTACGCGCTGCACTGGGGCGAGGCCCGCATCACGAACATGCGCGACGTGTCGCGCGACATCCGCGAATTCACGATCGTGCCAGAACACGGCGCGCGCCCCTATGCGCCGGGCTCGCATCTCAATGTCGGGGTCATCGTCGACGGCCAGCCAGATCACCGCTCCTATTCGCTGGTCGGCGCCGGCGACGGCGCCTGTTACCGCATCGCGGTGCGCCGTCACGACGATAGCCGCGGCGGCTCACGCTACATGTGGAGCCTGGGCGAAGGCGCGCGGCTCTCGGTGACGGAGCCGCACAATCTCTTCGAGATGGAATTCGGCCGTCCCGAATATCTGCTGCTCGCCGGCGGCATCGGCATCACCCCGCTGATCGCCATGGCGGCCGCGCTCGCGCGGTCGCAGGCGAACTGGCGGATGATCTATGCCGCGAAAAGCCGCGCCGATGCGGCTTTTTGCGACGAGCTCACGGCGCTCTATGGCGACAGGATCGAGACGCGCTTTTCGGACGAGGGGCGCCGCCTCGACCTTCCGGCGGAGATCGCGAATCTCGCCGATGGCGCGCAGCTCTATCTCTGCGGCCCGCTGCGCCTGCTCGACGCCGCGCGCTCCGCATGGGGCTCGTCCGGCCGCCCGCTCGCCGACCTGCGCTTCGAGACCTTCGCGAGCGGCGGGCTTTATGCGCCCGAGGTCTTCCGCGTGAAGATCCCGCGGCTCGGCATCGATCTCGCGGTGCCGACCGACCGCAGCCTGCTGGACGTGCTGGAGGGCGCGGGCGTCGAAGTGATGGCCGATTGCCGCCGCGGCGAATGCGGCCTCTGCGCGCTCGATGTGGTGGCGGTGGAGGGCGAGATCGACCATCGCGACGTCTTCCTGTCGGACCACGAGAAGCAGAACAACGAAAAGATCTGCGCCTGCGTCAGCCGCGCGGTGGGTGGCGCGATCACGGTGGAGACGGCGTATCGGCCGTAGGGGGTGGAGCCTATCGCGCGCGCCCCTCTCCCGCGCTGGCGGGAGAGGGTGGCATGCGCAGCATGACGGGTGAGGGCGGCGCCGCTTCGCTTATTGTGCAGGATTGAATGGAGTTGAAGCGCCCTCATCCGTCGCGCTTCGCGCGCCACCTTCTCCCGCCAGCGCGGGAGAAGGGTAGAGCGCCCCTCCTCACCTCCGCTCCCGAAAAAACTCCCGTAACAGCTCCGCCGCCTCGCTCTCGCGAATCCCCCCGTAAACCTCCGGCGCGTGGTGGCAGGTCGGCTGCGTGAAAAATCTCGGCCCGTGCTCCACCGCCCCGCCCTTCGGATCGGGCGCCGCGAAATACACGCGCCGCAGCCGCGCGAAGGAGATGGCGCCAGCGCACATGGCGCAGGGCTCGAGCGTCACGTAGAGGTCGCAGCCAATGAGCCGCTCCGAGCCGAGCTGCGCGGCGGCTGCGCGGATCGCCAGCACTTCGGCGTGCGCCGTGGGATCGCGATCTGTCAGCGTGCGGTTGCCGGCCTGCGCCAGCACCACGCCGTCCTTCACGATCACCGCGCCGACCGGCACCTCCCCGGCGGCCGCCGCCGCGCGGGCGCAGGCGAAGGCCGCGCCGAAGGGATCATCAGACATCTCATCGACTTTCATGGCTGCACTCTGCTATCAGAGCGCATGAGCGACAACAGAGATCAGAAAAGCCGCGGCCCGCGCAAGCCGGGCGGCCCAGGAAAAGGTGGCCCGCGGAAGCCCGGCGGAGCGCCAGGACGCGGACGCATGGACGCCGGCGACGCCCCGCGCGGAAAGTTCGCCGGCAAGCCGGCTGGCAAATCCGCAGGTAGCAAACCCGCTGGTGACAGGCCCGCTGGCCGCACCTACGGCGACAAGCCTGCCGGAAAGACCTTCGGCGAGCGTCCCGCGCGCAGCTTTGCGGGCAAGCCTGCCGGCGACAAGCGTTTCGGCGATCGTCCGCCGCGCCGTGACGGCGATGCGCCGGTGCGCGCGCGTGGCGAACGCCGCGCCGAGACGCCGGGCTTCGACAAGCCGCGCGCGCCGCGTGTCGAGAAGCCGCGCCGCGTGCTGCGCGAACCGCAGTCGGCGCCCTCCGCCTTCGAAGGCGAGCGCATCGCCAAGGTGATGGCGCGCGTCGGCATGTGCTCGCGCCGCGATGCGGAAGCCTGGATCGAGGCCGGACGCGTCTCGGTCAACGGCGAAGTGCTGACCAGCGCCGCCATCAACGTGACGCAGGAAGATCGCGTCACCGTCGACGGCAAGCCGCTTGCGGCCCGCGAGCGCACGCGCCTCTTCATGTTCCACAAGCCGCGCGGCCTCGTCACCACGGATTACGATCCGGAAGGCCGCCCGACGATCTTCGATGCGCTGCCGGAGAACCTGCCGCGCCTCGTCTCCATCGGCCGCCTCGACATCAACACCGAAGGCCTGCTGCTGCTGACCAACGACGGCGGCCTCGCGCGCGTGCTCGAGCTGCCGTCCACCGGCTGGCTGCGCCGCTACCGCGTGCGCGCCAACGGCTCGACCGACC
>JAQGKM010000463.1 GCA_028290125.1 Hyphomicrobiales bacterium
TCGGGCGTCGCCCGCAAGCCGATCGTCGACTTCAAGGCCTATACCGCGCAGCTGTCGGCCCGCCGCGATCCGGTCGCGGGCGCGCTCCAGCGCATCATCGACCGCGTGCGGCGCTATCCCAAGCGCGTCGTCTTCGCCGAGGGCGAGGAAGAGCAGGTCATGCGCGCCGCCGTCTCGTTCGTGTCCCAGGGACTCGGCACCGCCGTGCTCGTCGGCCGCGAGGATCGCATCGCCGAGGTCGCGGCCTTCGCGGGCGTCGATCTCGAGGACAAGGGCATCGAGATCGCCAATGCGCGCATCTCCCACCGCAACACGGTCTATGCGCAATATCTCTACGAGCGCCTGCAGCGCAGGGGTTATCTGTTCCGCGACTGCCAGCGCCTGATCAACCAGGACCGCAACCATTTCGCCGCCGCCATGGTGGCGCTCGGCGATGCGGACGCCATGGTGACGGGCGTCACGCGCAACTTCTCGATCGCGCTCGAAGAAGTGCGCCGCGTGATCGATCCGAAGCCCGGCCATCGCGTGATGGGCGTCTCGCTCATTCTCGCGCGCGGCCGTCCCGTGATCGTCGCCGACACGGCCATCACCGAAATGCCGACGGCCGAAGAACTCGCCCAGACGGCGATCGAGGCCGCCAATGTCGCGCGTCGTCTCGGCTACGAGCCGCGCGTTGCGCTGCTGGCCTTCTCGACCTTCGGGCATCCCGAGGGCGAGCGCGCCGAAAAGGTCATCGAGGCGGTCCGCATTCTCGACAGCCAGCGCGTCGACTTCGAATATGACGGCGAGATGTCGGCCGATATCGCGCTCAACAAGGAATTGATGGCGACCTACCCCTTCTGCCGCCTGACCGACACCGCGAACGTGCTTGTCATGCCGGCGTTTCATTCAGCGTCTATCTCGACGAAGATGCTGCAGGAACTGGGCGGCGCGACGGTCATTGGACCGATGATCGTTGGTCTCAACAAGCCGGTGCAGATCGTGCCGCTCGGCGCGAAGGATTCCGACATCGTCAACATGGCGGCGCTGGCCGCCTATAACGTCAGCGGCTGACGCCACGCTGGTGAGCGAGGCCGGAGCGTCCGCGCTCCGGCGCATTGCAGGTCAAGAGGTTTGAAATGCGTATTGCCATGATCGGCTCGGGTTATGTCGGCCTTGTCTCGGGCGCCTGTCTTGCCGATTTCGGCCATGTCGTCACATGCGTGGACCGCGATCCCGGCCGCATCGAAATGCTGGAGCGCGGCGAGATCCCGATCTTCGAGCCGGGCCTCGAGGATCTCGTCGCCAGCAACGTGCGCCAGAAGCGCCTCGCCTTCACGACCGATCTGCCGAAGGCGGTCGCCGGCGCCGACGCCGTGTTCATCGCGGTCGGCACGCCGTCGCGGCGCGGGGACGGCCATGCCGATCTGTCCTTCGTCTACGGCGCGGCCGCCGAGATCGCCAAGGCGCTGACCGGTTATGCCGTCATCGTCACCAAGTCGACCGTGCCGGTCGGAACCGGCGACGAGGTCGAGCGCATCATCCGAGAGATCCGCCCCGACCTGCAGTTCGACGTCGTCTCCAATCCGGAATTCCTGCGCGAGGGCGCGGCGATCTCCGACTTCAAGCGTCCCGACCGCATCGTGGTAGGCGCCGAGACCGAGGACGCGCGCGACGTGATGAGCGAGATCTATCGTCCGCTCTATCTCAACCAGTCGCCAATCCTGTTCACCGGGCGGCGCACGTCCGAGCTGACGAAATACGCCGCCAACGCCTTCCTCGCCACCAAGATCACCTTCATCAACGAGATTGCGGACCTGTGCGAAAAGGTCGGCGCCAATGTGCAGGATGTCGCGCGCGGCATCGGGCTCGACAATCGCATCGGCTCGAAATTCCTGCACGCCGGCCCCGGTTACGGCGGCTCGTGCTTTCCCAAGGACACGCTCGCCCTCGTGCGCACCGCGCAGGAAGCCGGCGCGCCGGTGCAGATCGTCGAGACCGTCGAGCGCGTCAACAAGGCGCGCAAGAAGGCCATGGCCGAGCGCGTGCTCGCGGCCTGCGGCGGTTCGGTTCGGGGCAAGAAGATCGCGCTGCTCGGCCTCGCGTTCAAACCCAACACCGATGACATGCGCGATGCGCCGTCGATCGACATCGTCGAGGCGCTGACGGACGCGGGCGCCAGGGTCCATGGCTTCGATCCGGAAGCCATGGAACAGGCGAAGCTGGTGATGAAGACGATCGTCTGCGAGGCCGACCCTTATGATTGCGCGACGGACGCCGACGCCCTCGTGATCGTGACCGAGTGGGACGCCTTCCGCGCGCTCGACCTGATGCGCGTGAAGGAGCTGATGAAGGCGCCCGTGGTCGTCGACCTGCGCAACATCTACCGTCAGCAGGACATGAAGCGCCGCGGATTCACGTACACGAGCATCGGGCGGCCGTAGGGGCGGGGTCGGACGTGCGCCCTTCTCCCGCGCTGGCGGGAGAAGGTGTCATGCGCAGCATGACGGATGAGGGCATCTCATCCTGCACACGGGCCTTTTGTTGCAAAGCCCTCACCCGTCTGGCTTCGCCAGCCACCCTCTCCCGCATGCGGGAGAGGGGCGCGCACGCGAGAAGCTACACCGTGACCTGCGCGCCCAGCTCCACCACGCGGTCGGACGGGATCGAGAAGAAGTCCGTCGCGTTCGCGGATTGTCGCGACAGCGCGATGAACAGCTTGTCCTGCCAGAGCGGCATGCCGGAGTTCGGGCTGGCCTTGATGGTGC
>JAQGKM010000055.1 GCA_028290125.1 Hyphomicrobiales bacterium
GCGCAGCGGAGGCGATGGCCGACCGGCTGGGAAAGCCCTGCGCCGTGCTGACCTTCGAGCCGCATCCGGCGGACTACTTCGCCGGACGCCCGGTGATCTTCCGCATCACGCCCGAGCGCGACAAGGCCGTGGCGCTCAGGCGGCTCGGCCTTGATTCGATGATAGTTCTGAGCTTCGACGCCTCGCTCGCGACCCTCACGGCCGAGCAATTCGTCGAGGAGGTGCTGGTGCGCCGCCTGGGTGTCTCGGGCGCCGTGGTGGGGTATGATTTCCACTTCGGCAAGGGCCGGGCGGGCTCGCCCGACTTCCTGCGCGAAGCGGGCGAAAGGCATGGATTTGCCGTGAAAGTGGTCGAAAAGGTTCTCGCCGACGTCGCCGGCAGCCCCGAGGCGGTGCATTCCGCCGCCACCCGCATCGCGCTGGAGGAGGGCGACGTCGCCGCCGCGCGGCGTCTGCTGGGGCACGATTTCTTCGTCACCGGCGAGGTCATTCACGGCGCCAAGCTCGGGCGGACGCTCGGCTATCCGACGGCCAATCTCGCCCTCGATCCCTCCTGCCGCCTGCGCTACGGCATCTACGCGGTGCGGTTGGACGTCGACGGCGTCGTCCACAAGGGCGTGGCGAGCTACGGCCGGCGCCCGACAGTCGACAATGGACCGCCGCTGCTGGAGATCTACATTCTTGATTTCTCAGGCGATCTTTACGGCAAGACTGTCGAAGTCCGGTTTGCGGCCTGGATCCGCCCGGAGCTGAAATTCGACGGGCTGGACGCCCTGGTTCGCCAGATCGAGGACGACGTGGTGCAGGCGCGGGCTCTTCTATCCTAGCGGCCGTCATTGCGAGCGCAGCGAAGCAATCCAGAGGCGTCAAGTGGGGCCTCTGGATTGCTTCGTCGCTTCGCTCCTCGCAATGACGACTGAAATGGGCTATGCCGCACGTCTTGTTTTCAGGGGCGTTCCGCCCGCACATTCGAGCCGCATCACGTCATGACCGAGTCCCAGGCCCCCGATTTCTCGCAGACCCTGTTCCTGCCGCGCACGGACTTCCCGATGCGCGCCGGCCTGCCGCAGAAGGAGCCGGAAATTCTCGCCCGCTGGCGCGAGAAGGATCTCTACCGCCGCCTGCGCGAGACCTCGGCCGGGCGCCCGCGCTTCGTGCTGCATGATGGCCCGCCCTACGCCAACGGCAACATCCACATCGGGCATGCGCTCAACAAGATCCTGAAGGACATGGTGACGCGCAGCCAGCAGATGCTCGGCTTCGACTCCAACTACGTGCCGGGCTGGGACTGCCACGGCCTGCCGATCGAATGGAAGATCGAGGAGCAGTACCGCGCCAAGGGCAAGAACAAGGATGAGGTGCCGGTCGTCGAGTTCCGCCAGGAATGCCGCGCCTTCGCGACGCAATGGCTGAACACGCAGCGCGAGGAATTCAAGCGGCTGGGCATCACGGGCGATTGGGATCACCCCTATTCGACGATGGCGTTTCATGCCGAAGCGCAGATCGCGCGCGAGATCATGAAGTTCAAGGACAACGGGCTGTTGTATCGCGGCTCGAAGCCGGTGATGTGGTCGGTGGTTGAAAAGACCGCTCTGGCGGAGGCGGAAATCGAATATCACGACCATACGAGTGATATGGTTTGGGTGAAGTTTCCGATCACTGCCGGCTCGGTGCAGGACGCCTTCGTCGTCATCTGGACCACGACGCCGTGGACGCTGCCGGGCAATCGCGCGATCTCCTATTCGCACAAGATTGAATACGGCCTGTACGAAGTCACCGCCAACGAGCGCGACTTCGGGCCGAAAGTCGGCGAGAAATACGTGCTCGCGGTGAAGCTCGCCGATGCTGTCGCCACGACCGCAAAGATCAGCCTCGCCAAGGTCGGCGACGTTTCGGCCGATGTGCTGAAGGCGACGGTCTGCGCGCATCCGCTCGCCTCGCTCGGCTACGACTTCCCCGTGCCGCTGCTCGATGGCGATCACGTCACGGACGACACCGGCACCGGCTTCGTCCACACCGCGCCCTCGCACGGCCGCGAGGACTTTGAGATCTGGATGGCGTCGGGCCGCATGCTCAGCGAGCGCGGCATCTCCACGCGCATCCCTTTCACCATCGACGACGAGAGCGTCTACACGAAGGATGCGCCGGGTTTCGAGGGCAAGCGCGTCATTACCGAGAAGGGCGACAAGGGCGACGCCAACGAGGCCGTCATCAAGGCGCTGATCGCCGAGGGCAACCTCGTGGCGCGCGGGCGGCTGAAGCATCAGTACCCGCATTCGTGGCGTTCGAAAAAGCCCGTCATCTTCCGCAACACGCCGCAATGGTTCATCGCGATGGATAAGGCGTTCCCGCTCGGCGCCTCGCTGCGCACCGTCGCGTTCGAGGCCATCGGCCAGACGCAATGGGTGCCGGCCTCGGGCGAGAACCGCATTCGCGGCATGATCGAGAACAAGCCCGATTGGGTGATGTCGCGCCAGCGCGCCTGGGGCGTGCCGATCTGCGTCTTCGTCCACAAGGAGACGAAGGAGCTGCTGCACGACGCGCAGGTTGACGCCGCAATCGCGGAGGCTTTCGAAAATGAAGGCGGCGACGCGTGGTTCAAGGCAGGCGCAAAGCAGCGCTTCCTCGGCGAGCGCGCGGACGCCTACGACATGGTGATGGACGTGCTCGACGTCTGGTTCGATTCAGGCTCGACCCATACCTACACGCTCGAAGACGCGACGCATTTCCCGGGGCTGTCGGGCACGAAGCGCAAGGTCGATGGCGGGCGCGATACGGTGATGTATCTCGAAGGCTCCGACCAGCATCGTGGCTGGTTCCAGTCGAGCCTGCTCGAAAGCTGCGGCACGCGGGGACGTGCGCCGTTCGACATCGTGCTGACGCATGGCTTCGTTCTGGACGAGAAGGGCCAGAAAATGTCGAAGTCGCTCGGCAACGTCACGGCGCCGCAGGACGTCATCAAGGATTCCGGGGCCGACATCCTGCGCCTGTGGGTGGCGGCGGCGGACTATTCCGACGACCTGCGCATCGGCAAGGAAATCCTGAAAACCTTCGTCGAGACCTATCGCAAACTCCGCAACACGATGCGCTGGATGCTCGGCACGCTCGCGCATTACGATGCGGACAAGCGCGTCGCGCATGACGACATGCCCGAGCTCGAAAAGCTGATGCTGCATCGCCTTGCCGAACTCGCGCCGGTGATCCGCACGGCCTACGAAACCTACGACTACCGCAAGGTCGTCTCGGAGCTGTCGTTGTTCCTCAACACGGATCTGTCGGCCTTCTATTTCGACATCCGCAAGGACGCGCTCTATTGCGATCCGCTGTCGAGCCAGACGCGGCTCGCCTCGCTCACCTGCATCGAGGACATTTTCCGCGCCGTCACCCTGTGGCTCGCGCCGATCCTCGTCTTCACGTCGGAAGAATCCTGGCTGTCGCGCTATCCGGATGCGGAATCGGTGCATCTCGAAGCCTTCGCGGACGTACCTGCTGCGTGGCGTAACGATGCGCTCGCCGCCAAATGGGCGAAGGTGCGCAGCCTTCGCCGCGTCGTCACCGGCGCGCTGGAAATCGAGCGCGCGCAGAAGCGCATCGGGTCGTCGCTCGAAGCCGAGCCGCATCTGTGGATCAGCGC
>JAQGKM010000010.1 GCA_028290125.1 Hyphomicrobiales bacterium
CCGTGCAAACACTTACGGCGATGCGTCCCGCTGAAGCAAAGATGGATTGCCGCGTCGCTGCGCTCCTCGCAATGACGAGCTGACAATCCAGAAGCCGCGCGTGAGGCGCCCGCCGCCAGCCTCGTCAGTGCGAGGAGCCGAAGGCGACGCGGCAATCCATCTTCGGCGGCAGCCGCTGCAAACACTGACGGCGATGCGTCCCGCTGAAGCAAAGATGGATTGCCGCGTCGCTGCGCTCCTCGCAATGACGAGCTGACAATCCAGAAGCCGCGCGTGAGGCGCGCGCCGCCAGTCGCAATGCGCGCGCTCGGCCGGCAACGACCCGTGCCTGGATTGCTTCGCTCCGCTCGCAATGACGGCCGAGGCCTTACCTCGCCCGCGAGCGGATGTAGGCCCAGAGTGACGCGCGTTCGTCGTTGGAGAGCACGCCTTCCCAGGAGGGCATCTGGCCTTTCCCTTCGCTCACGCGGGTCTCGAACTTCTCGCGCTCGTCGGCGCCCAGCGTCTTCAGGTCCGGAGCGGCGCCGGTCGGCCGCAGCCGTTCGCCGTGGCAGGTTGCGCAATTCTCCTCGTAGACGGCCGCCCCCGCCTCGACGTCGCCTTCCTGCGCCTGCGCCGGCATGGCCGCGGCGGAGACCATCAAGACCAGCAGAATACCACGCAGCATTCGTCTCCCCCCTCAAGTGCGCCTCTGATGAGCGCTGTGTCCAGCATCGACGCGGGGGCGCCCAAGTCAAGCGCGTGGGGAAAAACGCACGTAAAAGCAGCAGGAAGTGGAGAATAGCCGTCAGGCAGCGCTTAAGTTAATGTTTTTACTCTATTACTTTAAGGAATTTTTCAAGTGATAGGCGGATGCTTGAGGCATGAGCAACACTTTCGCTTCATTCATCCGCCTGTTCCGCCGAGCCGACAGAGGCTCTGTTGCGGTCATGGCCGCGTTTCTCATTCCGGCGGTCGCGGGCTTTGTCTGCCTGACCGCGGAGTTCGGACGCAGCCTCGTCGTGAAGGTCGAGAACCAGCGGATCGCGGATGTCGCGGCGCTGGCCGCCGCCAACGCCTACAGCAGCACCGCCTCGACCACCACGATGACCTCCGTCGCGCAGAACGTCGCGGCGCTCAACGGCATCGCGGGCACCTCGGCGACCGCTTCCGTCATCAATTCACCGCGCTCTGCCGGCACCCAGGCGGTGCGCGTGGTCGTCTCGACCCAGAGCCCGCTATACTTGGCGTCCGTCGTCGGCTTCGGCCGCAGCGTGACCGTCAATTCGACCGCCGTGGCTGAACTCGGCTCCGCGCCGGCCTGCCTTCTGGCGCTGAGCGGCACCGGCACCGGCGTGACGCTGTCGGGCGGCACCTCGATTTCCGCGCCCTCCTGCGGCGTCGCCTCCAACGCCTCCGTCACCGTGCCGTGCGGCACGCGCATCACCGCCAGCGTCGTCAATTACAACGGCACGGCGCCGACGGTCGGCTGCACCGGCATCACCGGCCCGATCCGCCGCGCCTCGACTGCCGATCCCTTCGCCGGCAACGCCGGCGTCGCATCCGCCTCGGCGCGGGCGACCGCCGCCGCGTCGCTGACTGCGCCCACCATCACGGCGCCACCGGCAGGCGCGAACGTCACCTTCGATTACACGGCTACGGGCCCTACGAGCGCCAAGACGATCGTGCAGGCGCAAGGATGCACGGGCAATTTCGCGAGCCCGGTCTGGACCGTCACCTGCCCGGCCGGCGGCACCTACCGCTTCGGCTCGCTGTCGCTCGGCGGCGGCATTACCGTGAACTTCAACACGGCCGGCACGTCCAACACGATCTATTCCTTCTCCGGCACCGTCAACAACAGCGGCGCGGCGCTCAACTTCGGGCCCGGCACCTACACGATGGCGGCGGGCGTGCGCAGCGGCGGTGGATCGACGACGACCTTCGGGGCCGGCACGTTCAACATCGGCCGCGATCCCACCTCCTGCAACGGCGCGGGCAACTACTCGATCTGCAACACCGGTACGACGATGACCTTCGGCGGCCCGAGCACCTTCGTGCTGACGTCGGGCGTCTACAACAGCGGCGGCGTCACTCTCACGCTCGGCTCCGGCGCCACCAACAGCTTCAACATCGGCCCCGCGACGGACGGCAACGGCATCAACATGGGCGGCGGCTCGACCACCACCTTCGCGGACGCGACGCTGTTCCAGGTCTACGGCAACATCACCGAGAGCGGCGGCGCCTGCACGACGATCAGCGCGACGCCGATCCACGACATCCGCGGCAACATTAATCTGGCGGGCGGCCTGACGCTCGGCTCCGGGCTCTACGCAGTCAGCGGCTATGTCGCGATCGGCGCGGCGGGCGGCGGCAACGTGACCTGCGGCGGCGTCAGCGTCGGCGTGCGCGGCACCGGCGTGACGATCGTCACGGCGGCGACCTCCACCATCCTCGGCTCGGGCTCGTGCAACGGCACGGCGCTCTGCATGGGCGCGGGCTTCAGCAACGTCAATCTGAGCGCGCCCACCACCGGCACCTACAAGGATCTGGTTCTCGTCGGGCCGACGACGTCGTCCAACACCGCGGGCTTCATGATCAACGAGGGCGCGGCCACCACGCTGTCGGGCGTGGTCTATGTCCCGTACGGCTCCCTGACGCTGTCGGGCGGCGCGGCCATCGGCAATGCCGCCGGGGCCTGTCTGCAGATCGTCGCCAAGGACATGACGCTCACGGGCGGCACCAGCATCACCTCGAACGCCTGCACGTCATCCGCCACGGCAGGAACGATAAAGCTGGTCCAATGAACGCGGCGCTCTTCCTACGCGGCATCGATCCACGTCGCTTTCTGCGCGATACGCGGGGCGTGTCGGGCATCGAATTCGCGTTCATCGCGCCAGTGCTGACCGTCATGATGGTCGGCGTCGTCGACATGGGCGGCATGGTCGCGGCGAAACTCGATCTGAATGCGTCGGTCTCGACCGCAGCCGCCTATGCGCAGATGAACGCCGCCAATGTCAGCGCGGCCAACGGCGCGTCGCTGGCCTCCAAGCTCGCGCTCATCGTCGCGCACGCGCGGGGCTCGAGCTGGGCGAACTCGGTCGTCTCCGTCAACAATGGCCCGGGATCGAGCGTCACGTCCGGCGCGCAATCCTCGAGCGGCACGGCCTCGCAGGCCGATTCCTGCTACTGCCCGTCAAAGACCGGCGCGACAGTGACCTGGGGCGCGACGCAGACCTGCAGCAATGCCTGTTCGGGCGGCGGCGTCGCCGGGAAATTCGTGGCGTTGACGGCGACGCGGCAGTTCACGCCGATCTTCTTCCGGTCGTTCACCGGACAGATGACGTCGTCCGCACTGGTGCAAACAAATTGAGGCGCCCTGCCGGACGTTTCACGCGCGACACTCGCGGCAGTTCGGCGATCGAATTCGCGCTGCTCGCCGTACCGTTCCTGCTGCTCATCTTCGGCAGCATGGAATTCGCACGCATCCTGTGGACGCGCGAAGTGCTGAAGCAGGTGGCGACCGCCGGCGCACGCTGCATGGGCATCACGCAATCGGAATGCGGCACCGGCTCGGCGACCGACGCCACCATGTCGAAGGCTTTCGTCGTCGCGGAGGCCGCGCGCCGCACGTTGACGATCACCGCCACGAACGTCACCGTCAGCACGGCGGCGACCTGCGGAACCGTCACCGGATTCTCGCAGGTCACGCTCGCCTATACGTACCAGCCGATCCTGCCGCTGCTGATCACGGCGCTCGGCACCTCGGTCACGCTGAACGCTTCTTCCTGTTTCCCGAACCAGACCTGAGCGGCGCCTCGGCCGTTTCCTGCACGAGCGCGGGATCGGGCGTCGTGGCTTCCTCGCCCTGGTCGGTCAGCGTCGGGAATTCACCAAGGTTCTTCTCAAGATCCAGCTCCTCGATCTGCTCGGTCGTCGGATTGTTCTCGTATTCGAGCGTCGGGTTGGGCAGCAGCGTGTCGCGCTGGCTCTCCTCGATCGCGACAAGCTCGCGCGCCATGTCCCAATGCGCCTCGGCCCGGCCTTCCGGCTGACCCTCTTCGAGCCAGAGCCGGTAGGCGCGTTCGCGGACGCGCTCGTCCGTCTGCCAATCAACCATCGTGTTTCTCCGCCGGAATGTGCCGCACTTCGACGTCGTCGCCAGTCTCAAGCGTCTCGTCCGGGTCCGCGTCTTCGCGGTCCCACAGGCCCTTCATGCCCTCGGCGCGATCCGCCACCGGCTGATCGTCGCGATCCACCGTGTTGAGCGGCTCGCGTTCGACATCGACCGGGTTGGGATTGCCGGCGTCGTCCTGCAGTCCCGGCGCGGGCGCCTGCCGACCGACATTGACGGAGCTTTCTTCGGGCGGCGTTTTCACGCGCGGTGTGTTGTCTTGCGCCATCACGAACCTCTTGTGCGGGAGGAAGGTCAACCGCAGTGCGGCCTAGTGGTTCAACGCGTTTCGCGTTGCGGCGTATCCGTCTTGATGCCCTGATCGGTGACCACCGCGCTGGTGGCGTTCACATCCTGATTGTGGATGCGCTCGCCGAAGCGGCCATAAGCGACGGCGATGATGACGACGATCAGCGCAAGCGCCAATCCAATTCTGAGATTACGATTCAAGAGAAGGCTCCCGTTTGAGCGGCGACATGCCCATCAATGCGGCTCGGGGGCTGAGGTTTCGACGGATTGGCGCGAGAATAACCTTCCCCGCAAGCCCCTGTATTTGGAACAATTCCTCGGATCGCGACCCCGAGTCGCGGATGACTTTGCCCTTGTCCTCGCGTATTGATCAGCCACAAAACAAAATCCCCACCACATCAGCGACGTTCAAGCGATCGGACGCATCGGCGAGGTATTGCGAATTATGGCCGCTTTCGACCACGAAGAAGTGCTGCAGGTCCATCACTGGACGGACACGCTGTTCAGCTTCCGCACGTCGCGCAGCGCCTCGCTCCGCTTCGACAATGGCCAGTTCGCGATGATCGGCCTCGAGGTCGATGGCCGCCCCCTGTTGCGGGCCTACAGCTTCGCCAGCCCGAATTACGAGGATCACCTCGAGTTCTACTCGATCAAGGTGGCGGAGGGCGCGCTGACGTCGCGTCTCCAGCACATCAAGGTCGGCGACAAGGTGCTGATCGGCCACAAGCCGACCGGCACGCTGGTGCAGTCGAGCCTGACGCCGGGCAAGCGCCTGTTCCTGCTCTCGACCGGCACCGGCGTCGCGCCCTTCGCCAGCATCCTGCGCGATCTCGACATCTACGACGCCTACGAGACCATCGTGCTGATGCACGGCTGCCGCGAGACGGCGGAGCTCGCCTATGGCCAGGCGCTGGTGCGCGACCTGCTCGACAGCGAGTTCTTCGGCGACGCGGCGCGCGAAAAGCTGATCTATTACCCGATGACCACGCGCAGCGAGTCCCGCCACCAGGGCCGCGTCACCGACGCGCTGGTGAACGGACAGTTCTTCGCCGACACGCAGCAGCCGCCGCTCGATCCGGAGACCGACCGGGCGATGATCTGCGGCAATCCCGACATGCTGGCCGACCTGCGCAAGATGTTCGACGGGCTGGGCTTCGCGGAAGGCAGCAACGCCCGCCCGGGCGCGTATGTCTTCGAGCGGGCGTTCGTCGAGAAGTAGGCTCCGGACAGGCTCCCGACCCCCGCTCGGCTTCGCCGAGGGGTGGGGGTCGTGAGACCTGCGATCGTGAAACGAGCCCCTACGTCCCGACCCGCAGCGGTGCGCCCATCTTTCTCAGGCAGGCGAGGACCGAGAGCGCCGTGATGGCGCCGGTTTTCGGATTTTCGCTCGGCAGGTTGGCGATCGTCATCGAGAAGGTGGCGGCGTCGGACACGACCTCGATCGTGTGCGTATTGCGCGTCAGCGCCGGGTCGGCCCAGATTTCGAGCTGCGTTTCATCGACACCGATGCCCGCCAGCCCCAGCGCGACGGCGACGTTCAGATTGGCCGGAAAGCCCACCGCGGCGTCGCGCGGCGATCCGCTGAAGATGCGCAGCGGCTCGGTGATCGCCTCGATGTCGATGTTGTTTTCCACGAGATAAGGCGCGCCGACCAGGCCCTTCACGGGCTTGCGCGTAATCATGCGCACGGACTCGATCTTGCCCTCGGCCGCAGCCGTCACGGCGTCGAGCCCGATCACCGCGCCGGTCGGCACGATCACCTGCCCGCCCGTGACGCGCGCGAGATCGACCAGATCCATGTTCTTCAGCAGTGCGCCGGCGCTCAGCACGACGGCGGGCTTGCCCTTCGCGAGAAACGGCCGCGCGATTTCCGACAGCAGGGCCGCAGGCGCGCATTCGACGACGAGATCGGCGAGCGGCTCAAGGTCGCCGATGGCCACGACCGGAACATCGATGCCCAGCGCCGACAGCCGCTCGCGCGCCGCGCCCGGGCGATGCGCCGACACGGCGGCGAGCGTCAGGCCCGGCATGCCCGCATGCAGCGCCGTCGCGAGCTTCAGGCCCACCGCGCCCAATCCGGCGATCGCAACCCGCAACGTCTTTCGTTCAGCCGGCATGTCGCGAAATTCTCCTGCATCGAGCCCGAGCGGCTTCCGCCGCCATTGTCCCCGATGCAGGTGCAATCCTCAAGCCGAGCCGTCGCCGATTTGCATCAACGCGGCTGCGGCGTGACCTGTTTGGCGAGTTCGATCACCGCCGGCGGCGTGTGATAGACGCGTGTCATCAGCTTTTCGATTTCCTCGCCGGAGACGGGCGTGATTTCCCACTGGCCCTTGTCGGCGTCGGCCACGAACGCCGGATCCTTCATGGTGGCGTCGAAGGCGCGGCGCAGCGTCTGCGTGCGCTCGGCCGGCATCTGCGGCGGCGCGAGCACCGGGCGGCCCATGACCTGACGGGCGAAGATGACTTCGAGCACGCGGCGCTGCTCGTCGCTCTTGGCGAAATCCATGATGCCCGGCACGTCCGGCATGTCGGGATGCTTTTCGAGCGACAATTGCAGCAGGACCGAGATCTTGCCGTCCTTCAGCCA
Organism: Hyphomicrobiales bacterium; assembly: GCA_028290125.1. Taxonomy (GTDB): domain Bacteria; phylum Pseudomonadota; class Alphaproteobacteria; order Rhizobiales; family Beijerinckiaceae; genus Terripilifer. The sequence continues at coordinate 6,990 of JAQGKM010000010.1, forward strand.
GTCGGGCTGCGTCGACTTCACCGACGACCACGACCAGCCGCAGCGGCCCTGCGCCTCGCCGCGCTCCATCGCAAGGTTCATCGCGGCGCCCCCGGGATAGCCGGTGATGTATTTGAATTTCGTGCCGATCATCGCATTGAGCACGGAGGGAAACACTGTCGTGTCATCGGCGCCGAGCGACGTCGCGGACGTCGTCAGCTCGCGCTGCATGGCGTCCTGGATCGTCTTCACGCCCGAGCCCTGCCAGGCGACGCAGACGCTCACCTCGTTGTTCATGCTGCCGATCCAGGTGAACGACGTCTCGTCCTTGAAAGTCGCGCCCTTGCCGCCGAGCAGCGGCGTCATCGGCGTGCCGCGTCCCGTCATGCCAATCTGCGTGCCGTCGCGCGGCGCGACTTCGTAGAGATAGTTCGCCGCCTTGATCGAGCCCGCGCCCGGCATGTTCTGCACGATGACGTTGGGATGCCCGGGAATCTGCGCGCCGTAGTGGCGGGCGAGCAGTCGCGCATAGAGATCGTAGCCGGAGCCCGCCTCGTAGCCGACGAAGAACTGGATGGTGCGGCCCTTGTAGAAATCCGCCGCGCTCTGGGCGCGAACGGAGGACGCCGAACCGGCGCAGGCAAGCATGGCGCAAACATATGCGGCGCGAGACCTCATGGCGTCCTCCCTGGGCAGAACGGGCTCCGGCTTCTGGTCCGGATGCCCGCTTAAGTCAGCGTACGTTGGTGATCACGTCGATCTTCACCGCATCCACGTCGAGCTTCTGCGGCGCGGCGTCGAGACGCTCGACCTTCACGCCCTTTTCAAAGGCCGCCATCTGCAGGATTTCGAGATCTTCATCGCCCGAGGATTCGAACCAATATTCGGCGCCGCGCGGCACGAGGATGCCTTCATGCTTGCCGAACTCGCCGATGACGACATCGCCCGGGCCGTAGAACGTGACCTTGCCGTTCAGCACGAACCAGAAACCGTCCATGCCGCGATGCGAGTGAAGGTTGTTCTCGCCGCCTTCGCTGACGATCTGCACGCGGCCGCGAATGATGTCGCTGCCGGCGAGTTGCACGATGCCCTTGCCCCGCTTGAGCTCGGGCTTGGCGTAGCTGAAGGTCTGGTACGAAGGCTTTTCGGACTGTTGCGTGTCCATGCCGGTGGTCCTCCCGATGTATGGAGCTTGTGAGCGCGCTCCGTCACGGGATGATTGCAGAGGCGCGCGGGGCCGACAAGCCCTATCGCAGAGGCGTGAGCAGCGTTTCCGCCGCCTGCGCGGGCGTCTGCTTGTCGGTGTCGCGATCGGCGGCGTAATTGGCGGCGCGCATCGCCTCGGGCTTGATAGCGCCGATCAGCGGCGTCAGCGCGCGCACCAGCACGGGATCGTCGCGTCGCTTGGGCGACAGCAGCACCAGCGCGTCATAGGCCGGAATGGCGCCCTTCGGATCGGCGAGCAGCACGAGCTTTTCCGCCGCAATGCGTCCGTCGCTCGAAAAGGCGGAGATGACGTCGGCCTCGCCGGTCGCGAGCGCGCGATACACGAAGGTCGGGTTAAAGCTGCGTGTCGCCTTGAAGGCGAGGCCGTAGGCATTGCGCAGCGTCGCCCATTCGGGCCGCTCCAGAAACTCGAGGTCGGCGCCGAGCGTCAATTGCGGCGCGACGCGCGCGAGATCGTCGATGCTCTTCACGCCAAGCGCCGCCGCGCGCTCCGGCCTCATGGCCAGCGCATAGGCGTTTTCGAAACCGAGCGCGCCGAGCACGCGCACGTCGTCGCGCTCCTGCAGTGTGCGCGTCAGATCGGCGATCATCTGGTCATGTGGCGGCGTGTCGGTGCGGCCGAGCGCGTTGTTCCAGAGCGTGCCGGCGTAATCGACATAGACGTCGAGGTCGCTGCCCACGAGCGCGCGGTAGACGATGGCCGAGCCGAGCCCCTGCTGAATGCGGGCGCTCGCCCCCTGCCCCTCGATCCGCCGCGACATGGCTTCGGCCAGGATGAACTGCTCGGAAAAGTTCTTGGCGCCGATCACATAGGTCTTTGCGCCAGAGCCATATCCGACAAACAGCGCGGCGCCGACGCCGGCGAGGATCACCAGCGCGCCGGCGCCGATGCGACGCCTGTCGCGCGCTGCGACGCCGTGCTCGACGGCGCCCAGCGCGAGATCGGCGACGATGGCGACGAGCGCCGACATCACGCAACCGAAGATCACCGTTACCCAGTTCTCGGTCTGCAGCCCCGAGAAGATGTAATTGCCGAGCGTCGTCTGTCCGACAGGCGTGGCGAGCGTCGCTGCGCCGATGGTCCATACCGCCGCCGTGCGCACGCCGGCCATCACGACGGGCGCCGACAAAGGTCCCTGCACGCGAGCGAGAATTTGCCATTCCGTCATGCCGACGCCGCGCGCGGCCTCGATGATGTCGGCGTCGACCCCGCGCAATCCCGCAACCGCGTTGCGCAGGATCGGCAGCATGGCGTAGAGCGTCAGCGCCAGCAGCGCGGGCAAAAAGCCGAGCGCCGGCACGCCGCGGCCGAACACGGATGTCGTCAGCGCGGAGAGCGCCAGCAGCACGGGATAGAACAGCGCCATCAGCGCGAGGCCGGGAATGGTCTGGACGAGACTTGCGGCGGCGACGAGCGGTCCCGCAAAGCGCGGCCTGCGCAAGGCGAGCAACGTCAGCGGCGCGCAGAGCACGAGCGCCAAAGCGAGCGCCGCCGCGCACAGCAGCACATGCTGCGACAGATATTCGGGAAGAACCCGCCACGCGGCGTTCAGGCGCTCATCCATGCGCGCGCATCATGTCTTGAATGCGCGCCGACTGGCGGCGCGGCACCTCGATCAAGGCCGCGACCTCGGCGCCGGCATTCCCCTGCAGGAAGGCCGCGGGCGTGTCATTGGCGACGAGCTTTCCATGCGACATGACCAGGATGCGGTCTGCGGCCAGCAACGCCTCCTGCATGTCGTGCGTCACCATGATGGTGGTGAGCCCGAGCTTGTCGTGCAGCGCGCGCACCGCCTGCATCAGGCCGTCGCGCGTCACGGGATCGAGCGCGCCGAAGGGTTCGTCCATCAGCATGACAGGTGGCCGCGCCGCCAGCGCACGCGCCAGCGCCACGCGTTGCCGCTGCCCGCCCGACAGCGCGGCAGGCGGGCGCGTCGCGACATCCTGCGGCAGATCGACGAGTGCGAGCAATTCGGCGACGCGCCGTTCGATCTCGCGCTTCGACCATCCGAGCAGATTGGCGGTCACGCCGATGTTTTCGGCGACGCTCATGTGCGGAAAGAGCCCGAGCCCCTGAAACACGTATCCGATGCGCCGCCGCAGCGCGGGCGCGGATTGCGCGCGCACGTTCTCGCCGTCGAACAGCACGTCGCCGGACGTCGGCTCGATCAGCCGGTTGATCGTTTTTAGAAGCGATGTCTTGCCGGAGCCGGAGCCGCCGACGAGCGCCACGAAGGCGCCCTTCTCGACGGTTGCGGTGACGTCATCCAGCGCACGCACGTCGCCTGCGTAGTGCAGGCTGACGTTGCGAAACGCAATCATGTCGGGCGCCGCGCTCAATCGAGCGTCGCGACACCGTTGCCATCGATCTGGCGGCCGAGCATTGCGATCGCGCGCTGGTACACGCTGGCGGCGTTCCACGCCTGGATGGCGGCGAAGTTCGGCTCGCCCGGCTGGTAGCCGGCGTGCGGACGCCAGCCTTTGGCCTTCAGGAAATTCGCCGTGGCGGTCAGCGCCGTATCGGCGTCATCGAGGCTGCCGTTGGCGTAAAGCAGCACGTTCTTGGGCAGGAACTGCGTGTGGCCGACTTCGCCATGCATCGAGCCGCGCGACGAGGCCGAGAGAATGCCGCGGTCGACGAGCTTCAGGGCCGCGTCGAGCTGGTCGGAGAAGAATTCGCTTCTGCGGCAGTCGTAGGCGAGCGTCGCGACGGCCGACAGGGCGTTCTGGTTGCCGCGCGTGCGGCCAAAGCCCGTCTCCATGCCCCAGATCGCCAGCAGCGGACCGGCGGGCACGCCGTAGCGCTGCTCGATGGATGTGAACAGCGCGGCGTTGCTGCGTTTCAGTACGCGACCGCGCGATACGATCACCGGCCCGCCGCGCTTGGCGAGAAAGTCTTCCAGCGACAGCTTGAAGCTCTTCTGCCCGCGATCGGCGGAGATGGTCGGATGCGCATAGTTCGTCGTCATCAGGGCGGCGACGCCCGCCTGCCCTGCGCCGCGCGCCCGCGCCTCGCTGGCGAATTCACGCTTCCAGTCTTCAAAACCCGCCGACGTGTTGCCGCAGGATGCGGCGAACGCCTGCCCGCCGAGCACGGCGGTCGACAGGACCGCGAGAAGTGACGCCGTGGCGCGAGACATATTCATGGGCATTGGTCCGTTCTGAAACGAGTTCGCCTAGTAGAGGCCGTAGAGCGGGTTCTGGGAAGCGCGCGAGTCCAGGATGCGCGTGGACCCGTCCGGCGCGACGATCAGCAGTTCGCCGGTCGGCGGCGCCTCGGGCTCGCGTGCGGCCCGCGCAGTCTTGATGGATTTCATGTTGCGGAGCGCAACCTGCACGTCGCCGCTGATTTCGACCTTGGTGTTGCCCATCTTCTGCTGCGCGACAAGCGCGAAGAGCTTCGCCGCATTGGCGGGCGCCAGGCGCACGCAGCCGTGCGAGGCGGCCGGGCGGCCGATCGGATCGAAGCTGCCGTGGATGGCGTGACCGTTGAGGTCGAAGAAGATCGCATAGGGCATCGGCGCCTGATCGTATTCCTGCGAATAATGATCGGCGTCCATGCGATTGGGGCGGAAGTTTCCGCGCGGCGTCTCGAAGCCCGGACGGCCCGTCGACACCGGCCATTCGTAGAGCTGGGCGCCGTCCACGGCGACGACCATGCGCTGCGTGGACTGATCGACCTTGATCAACAATTCGGCGCGCGCTGCGCCGCTCGAGACCGTGAACGCGACCATCGCCGCGACAACGCACGCGGACTTTCGAATTGAACGCATTGCACCCTCCTGCCTGTCCGATAATCCCCGACAAACGGTCACGGTTCCCACAAGCGCTGTTCGAGCGCCCATAAGGACAGGCCCAAGGTTTACCACACGTGTCGAAGCGGCCGCAAAATGTCGGTTTCGGCCGAGAGCGATACGCGACAAATCAGGCCGGAATGCGCGCACGCCGGCCCGGATGCCCGCGCTCGGGATAGATCAGGCTGCGGGGAAGCCGAACAGCCGGGCCGGATTGTCGACCAGCACCTTCTTGCGCAGCGCTTCGTCGGGCGCGATGACGGCCAGAAGGTCGAGCAGATCGCCCTCATTTGGCGTGCGGCCCGGCATGAACGTGTTGCCGTGCGGCCAGTCGGTGCCCCAGATCACGCGATCGGGCGCGACCGCCAGCACGGCCTGCGCGAACGGAACCATGTCCATGAACGGCAGGCTGCCTTCGACATGCGCCTTGGGCGTCGCGCTGATCTTGTCAAAGCTGCACAGCTTGATCCAGAAGCGGTCGTCGCGGATGAGGTCGAGCAACAGCTGGAATGCCGGCTGCTGCACGCCGTCGCGGGCCCGCACGCGGGCCATGTGGTCGATGATCGTCACGATGGGGAGCGCGCGGATGTAGCTCTCGTGATGCACCAGATCCTTGGGGTCGAGATGCAGGTCGAGCACCCAGTTGCGCTTCTGCAGGGCCGGCAGATGGGCGCTGAGATGCTCCTCGCTGCCGGGGCGATCGTCCATCAGGTGGAAACGCGCGCCGCGGATGCCGCCCTCGTGCAGGGCGTCGAGCGTGCGGTCGTCGAAGCTCTCGTCGATGTTGGCGATTCCGCGCGCATTGTCGCCGATGGCGGCTATGCCATCGAGAATGACCTGGTTGTCGTGCCCGTGCGCCTGCGGCGTCACGAAGACGGCGCGGCTGAGGCCCGTGATCTTCTGCATCGCGAGGTAATGTTCGAGCGGCGCGGCGGGCGGCGTGTAGCGCCGCGTCTCCGCATAGGGATAGAGATCGGGCGGGCCGAAGATATGCGCATGCGTGTCGCAGGCGCCCGGCGGCAGCGTGTAGTGCGGCGCGCGCGTATTGGGATCGGGGCCAAGACTTACCGGCAGTTTCGCGCGCGCCATCATGTTCTCCGCTGTTCGATGTTGTGAGGGAAAGGCCCGCTCATTCCTTGATGGCGAGCCGCGCCTTGTCGAGAATGGTTTGCGGAAAGCCGTAGAGCCGGGCGACGATGCTTTCCGCCTCCGCGCCGCCGACAGGGCTGACCGGCAGGCCGATCTTTTCCGCTTCGGCAGCAAGCGCGGGGTCCTGCGCGGCTTCGTCGAAGGCCTTGCGCAGCAAGGCGACGCGATCGCGCGCGACCTTGTTCGACATGATGAAAGGTCGCCCGATTTCGCCCGAGAGCAGCAGCATGTCGATGACGTCCCGGCTTTCCTGTGAGGGCGCAACATCGCCGATAAAAGGCGCGGCGGCGAGGATGGCGGGCGATGTCGCGCGCGACAGCCGCGCGATGATGTTGACCTTGTCGTTCTTGAGCCAGTCTTCCGGCACCGACGACCACGAGATGCAGACGCCGTCGAGTTCGCCGCGCTCGACCGCAAGGTTCATTTCCGTATTGCCGCGATAGGCGCTGATGATCCGCAGGTTGAGATCGAACAGATTGCGCATCATCGCAACATTGTTGGCCGAACTCGAATTCGGCCCGGCGCCGCCGAACACGGCCTGCTTGCGGCTGGCGAAGTCCGCCAGCGAGCGGATGTTGGTGTCCTTCCAGGCCATGCAGGCGCGCACGTCGCGCGCCAGCGAGCCCACCCAGGCGAACTGGTCGAAGCGCACCTTCGCCTTGTCGCCGTCGCTCATGGATTCGTTGAGGAGCCCGGAATTGAAAGTGGTCAGCGTCAGCCCGTCGGGCGGCGCGACGTCACGCGTGAACAGCACGGCGCTCAGGCTGCCGGCGCCGGGCATGTTGCGCACGACGATCGTGGGCGCGCCGGGAATGAACCGCGCATAATGGCGGGCCAGCAGGCGCGCATATTGATCGTAACCGCCGCCTGCGCTGACGCCCACGACCAGGTTGATCGTCTTGCCGGGGTAGAAGGCTGCGGCGTCCTGCGCGTTTGCCGGAGCCAGGGGAAGGCTCGCGGTCGCCAGCAAGGCCTGAAGCGCCAAGGCCAGCGCGGTCCTGATCGTGCGCATGTCGTCCTCCCGTTGTCCCGCTTGTGCGGGCTCTTGGGGCGACCGTAGCGGTTTCCCGGCGAACCACCAAGGTTCGCCGCGCATCACATCTGTCGCCTCAGGCGACCAGCCGGCAGTTCTGGGCGTTCTTGATGAACTTGAAGTTCAGGTCGCTGGGCTGCCATTCGGCCTGGATGCTCTCGCATTCGCGCTTCGCCGCTTCGATGGTGGAGTAGCAGTTCTTGTAGGTCCGCCCGGAGAGCTTGTGGCGGATCAGATACTGGCTCTTGGTGTCCTGGAAAATGTTGAGGACGTCATGGACGGGATGAAATGCCAATTGCATGTTCCGATGTCTTGAGGGGCGGGACGAACGTCTGCGTTGTCTTGGCACGTTGGAGCACAAGGGCCAAACTTTAAGCGCGTTCCCCGACCATTTGCCGGCCTCTCTCCCCTGAAACCTGCAGCGTCGACAATGCCTGGCGGATGCGGTCAAGCTCACCCGCCAGGGTGACGGGCGCGTTAGCTGCAATAGGTGATCCGGCAGTACCCGCGGCGAGGTGTCCGCACGGCACATTGGCGCAGGGCCATGCGCTTCGCCTGACCGGAACTCGACGAGCGTCCCCACCCGGAAGCGCCTGTCGTGCCGCGCGCTTCGCAATAAGCGGCGCTCGCCTGCCCGGCTGCGAGCGTCACAAGTCCGGCGGTGAGGAAGAAGGTCGCAAGAAAACGCTTCATGCCAAATTCCTTTCTGGTTGAAAATAGATCTGAAAATCCTGCAGCGTCTGCCTACGACGTCACTCGAACGTCGCCGAGGTCTTGTCGGACTTGCGGTTGTATTTGATGGTCATCTTTTCGAACTTGCAGAGATCGACATCGCGCCAGACCGCCTCTGAATCGTCGTCCGAGTAGACAACCTTCAGATCCCAGATGCAGGACTTCTCCTTCCGGCCGAGACGAATGACCTCCTCGTCACCGTCCTCCAGCTCGTCGTCGCCGAGAAGCTCTTCGCCCCAGACATTCGCACTCGCGGGCGACACGTAGACTTCGCTGATGTCGTATCCCGTGCGATTGACGACCGTGAACTTTCCGCGCGTCAGAACCGGCGCTGCCGCCACAGGCTCGGCGGCCGGCAGAGCGGCGCCCTTGATCTCGAAGACAGCGTCGTTGGTCTTCTTGCTGTCGACGAACAGGTCGATGCGATAGCTGCCGGTCGGGAAGCCGGCATTCGGTTTGCTGAGATTGCAATTCAGGATGTTCACGCGAATCCCCAGGACCGTCCCGGCGATCAGTTCGGCCGTGTCGATGACGTAGTTCTGCGGCACGCCGACAGCGGCGGCGGCAACCCACGCGCAGCTCATCTTTGCGTCGAGGGGAACGTCGACGAGTTCGGCGCGCACGAAGATCTTCGCCACGTCCGGCGCAAACACGATCTCGGCCGGGCCGTCCTTGACGGATGAAACCGTGATGGACTTGAACCCCGGATCCGCCTGCGCGGGCGCGGACAGGACGGCCATGACCAACAGTCCAAACAGACCGGAAGAACGCAACAGCTGTGAGATGAATTCAATCATGCGACCGGTCCAAAAGCTCGCATCGGATTCCCAGTGCGGTCCGATAGCCAAGTTCAAGCCTACAGGAACGGAGGTGTTGCGTAAATTGGATTGCGCTCGTCACGCGAATGCAGCGACGAAGAGGGTGAATTTTGACTGACGAGAGCGGCTGCTTGACGCGCGAGGCGCCTGACTTGCGCACATCGACCCAAGGTGGGTGAAGTGGCGCGACCTAGGGGAGTCGAACCCCTCTTTGCTGCGTGAAAGGCAGCCGTCCTAACCGATAGACGAAGGTCGCGCGGTGCCGAAAGCTCGTGAGAGCAAGGCCGGTTGGACGGGCGGAGGTATAGATGCACGACGGCCCGCTTGCAACCCACAAGCAGTGCTTTTTCTGATCACGAAAGGGGCTTTTTAGCGCGAGCCATGCAGCGGCGTCGCAAGATCGACGATCCGCATCTGGACCCGCTCGGACCCGCCCCAGCGATCGAGCGACAATGTGCCGGCGAGATGCACGGCGGAGCCGACATGTTTCTGCAAAGCCTGCCCGAGCGGCGATTCGGCGGCGCGGAACGCGATGGCGTCGATGCCGGCGCCGTCGCCCGCCACGGCCCGCACCTTGATGTGCCCCTTGCCGACCGGCGTCGCGCGCGTGAGGCGATGCGCCGGCAGCACGAAAACCGGCTCCGGATTGCCCTGCCCGAACGGCCCTGCCTGTTCGAGCATGCGGATGAGATCCGGCGTCGCGCCGCCCGCCGTCACGGCGGCGTCGATCGACAGCGAGTCGTTGGCGCGCGCGCGGGCGACGATCTCGCCGAGTCGCTCTTCGAGATAGGCGCGGAAATCGACCAGCCTGTCGCGGTCGATGGTGAGCCCCGCCGCCATCGCGTGTCCGCCGCCCTTGACCAGAAGTCCCTCGTCCACCGCGGCGCGCACGACACGGCCGAGATCGACGCCGGGGATCGAGCGCGCCGAGCCGGTGCCGGTCTTGCCATTCATCGCGATGGCGAAGGCCGGGCGTCGAAACTTCTCCTTCAGCCGCGCCGCGACGAGCCCGACGATGCCCGGGTGCCAGCCCTCGCCCGCCGTGACGACGCAGGCGCCCTGCTCTTCCAGTCCCAGCGCGAACAAGGCCTCGGCCTCGGCTTCCGCCAAGGTCGCGACCTCGATGGCCTGGCGCTCGCCGTTCAGCCGGTCGAGTTCTGCGGCGATGCGCGCGGCTTCGTCGTCGTCGCGCATCATCAGCAGCTTGGCGCCGAGCGCCGCGTCGCCGATGCGCCCGCCCGCGTTGATGCGCGGGCCGATGAGAAACCCAAGATGATACGGGCGCGGCGGTCCGTCGGCGCGCGCGACGTCGAACAAGGCGCGCAGGCCCGGACGCCCGCGCGCGCGCATGACTGCGAGCCCCTTTGCGACGAAGGCGCGGTTGAGGCCTTTCAGCGCGACGACATCGGCGATGGTGGCGAGCGCGACGAGATCGAGCTCGGCCAGCAGATCGGGCGCGGGCCGCTCGGTTGTCCAGAAACCCTTCTGCCGCAGCGCTCTGTTGAGCGCGACGATGACCATGTAGACGACGCCCGCAGCGCAGAGATGGCCGAGGCCCGAGAGGTCGTCGAGCCTGTTGGGATTGACGATGGCGTAGGCCGGCGGCAGCGCCTCGGGCGCCTGATGATGATCGATGACCAGCGTGTCGAGGCCGAGGCTCTGCGCCTCCGCGATCGGCTCGAAGCTCGTCGTGCCGCAGTCGACCGTCACGAGCAGCCTGGCGCCTGCGGCGGCGAGCGCGCGGATGGCTTCGACATTCGGGCCGTAGCCCTCGAACAGGCGGTCGGGAATATGGATGATGAACGAGCAGCCGCAGGCCTGCAGGAAGGTCGCGAGCAGCGCCGACGAACAGGCGCCGTCGACATCGTAATCGCCGAAGATCGCCACGGTCTCGCCGCGCTGGATCGACGTGACCAGCCGCGCCACCAGCGCTTCCATGCCGACCAGCACGTTGGGATCAGGCATCAGCGCGCGGATGGTGGGATCGAGGAAGGCCTCGCAATCATCCGCATGCACGCCGCGCCCCGCCAGCACGCGCGCCAGCAGGTCGGGATGGCCATGGAGTTGCGAGATGGCTTGCGCATGCCCCTGCGCCTCGAGATCGAGCCGGTCGCGCCATGGGCGTCCCAGCGCCGAGTTTTCGACGCCGAGAAACAACCGGCGTGGCAGCGTGCCGGGCTTCGGATCGGGCGCGAAAAGGGTCGGACTCATGGCGGCAGTATCGCACAGGCGACGGTGCGGCGTGAGCGGCGGAGGACGGGATACTGGGGATGGATTGTGGCGGGGGGTGGCTGGCCAGTGAGAAGCAAAGATGCCAGCGGCGCATCTGTTCCCCTCCCCCCTGTGGGGAGGGGCTAGGGGTGGGGGTCGACGACTCTCACAGAGGAGGAGCTGAAGTTTCAAACCAGCCAGCACGAACGAGCAAAGGCCTCACGACCCCCACCCCGCTCGGCTGCGCCGAGTCGCCCTCCCCACAAGGGGGAGGGAGATCAGCACGGCTGCACACATAACTAGTCGATCCGGAACTTGCTCATCTGGCGGTGCTCCGCCTGGATGCGGCGGACCGTGCCGGTGACCGAGCGGTAGATCACGGTTTCGGTCTCGATGACGTCGCGGTTGAACTTCACGCCCTTGAGCAGCGGGCCGTCGGTGACGCCGGTCGCGCAGACGATGACGTCGCCGGAAGCCAGCTCGGTCATGTCGTACTTCTTGTTGGGCTCCTTGATGCCCATCGTCAGGGCGCGTTCGCGCTTTTCCTCGGTGTCGAGGATGAGACGGCCCTGCATCTGGCCGCCAACGCAGCGCAGCGCGCCCGCCGCGAGCACGCCTTCGGGCGCGCCGCCGGTGCCGAAGTAGATGTCGACGCCGGTCATTTCGGACTGCGCCGTGAAGATCACGCCGGCCACGTCGCCGTCGGTGATGAAGCGAATGCTGGCGCCGACCTTGCGGCAGGCGTCGACGAGCGCCTGGTGGCGCGGACGGTCGAGGATCAGCGCGGTGATCTCGCCCGGCTTCACGCCCTTCGCCTTGGCGAGCGACAGCAGGTTCTCTTCAGGAGACATGTCGAGATCGACCGTGCCCTTGGGATAGCCCGGGCCGATGGCGATCTTGTCCATGTAGACGTCGGGCGCGTAGAGCAGCGAGCCAGCCGGCGCCATCGCCATGACGGCGATCGAACCCGGAAGGTCCTTGGCGCACAGCGTCGTGCCCTCCAGCGGATCGACCGCGATGTCGACCTTGGGGCCGGTCGTGGTGCCGACGCGCTCGCCGATGAACAGCATCGGGGCTTCGTCGCGCTCGCCTTCGCCGATCACGATGGTGCCGTCGATCGGGAGACGATTGAGCTCGCGGCGCATGGCGTCCACGGCGGCCTGGTCGGCGGCCTTTTCGTCACCCCGGCCGCGCAGATGGGCGGCGGCGACGGCCGCGCGCTCGGTCACGCGTACGAGTTCGAGGGTCAGGATTCGCTCGATGATATCCTGTTGCTGGATGACGAGGTCGGTCATGTAGGGTCCTTCATGGGCCTTTGTGAAAACTATTCACGCTCGATGCGGATGACTTGCGGTGGTCCGGCAATATAGCCGTCTGCGACAACAGCCTCCAGCGCCTCGCGAATTGACGCTTCGGAAGTCGCATATGTGATTAATACGACAGGCACAGGCTTGGCCTGCGCCGGAGCCGGCTCGCCCTTCTTGGGCGGCACGTGACGCTGCATGATGCTTTCGAGCGAAATATGGCGCTCGGCCATGCAGGTGGCGATGCCCGCCGCCGCGCCGGGACGATCATGCACCGTCAGGCGGATGTAGTAGCCGCCCTCGTGGCGCTGCACCGGAATGCGCGGCGCCTTCTCGAGCGAGTCCGTCGGCAGGCCGAACGGCGCGCTGCGGATGCCCTTGGCGATGTCGGCGATGTCGGCCA
>JAQGKM010000013.1 GCA_028290125.1 Hyphomicrobiales bacterium
AAGGGCCACGGCCTGCCGCTGGCGGGACACAAGGACAATCACGCCGGGCTGATGACGCCGACGCAGGTCGAGACGTTGCGCAAGGCGATGAACGTGCGGCCGGGCCATGAATGGGATCTGTACGAGGGACTGGATGTCTCGTCCGACGAGATGCGCCGGTTTCTCGCCGCGGCGCCCTTCGCGCAGGAACGCGTGCGCCTTCACGAGACGCCCGTGATAGAAGTGCCCGAAGCGCTGTCGTTTCCGAAACAGGCGACAATGGCGACGCAGGCCGCCTTCGGCCTGATCATGCACGAGATCTCCAAGCTCGACACCGATTTCGCACGCCGCATCGTCACGACGTCTCCCGACGTCACCGTGTCCACCAACCTCGGCGCGTGGGTGAACCGGCGCGGCCTGTTCGCGCGCGACGCGATGGTCGACCTGTTCCGAAAGGAGCGGATTCCGTCCACGTTCAACTGGGATTTCTCGCCGCAGGGCCAGCATCTCGAACTCGGCATCGCGGAGTCGAACCTGTTCATCGCGCTGTCGGCGCTCGGCCTTTCGCATTCGATCTTCGGCGAGCGCCTGCTGCCGGTCGGCACGCTCTATGATCCGTTCATCGAGCGTGGCCTCGATAGCCTGAATTACGCCTGCTATCAGGACGCGCGTTTCATGCTGGTGGCGACGCCGTCCGGCGTTACGCTGGCGCCAGAGGGCGGCGCGCATCAATCGATCAAGACGCCGCTGATCGGCATCGGGCAGGACGGGCTGGCGGCGTTCGAGCCGGCCTTTGCCGACGAACTCGCCGTGCTGATGCGTTTCGCCTTCGCGCATATGCAGCGTTCCGGCGACGCGACGCCTGATCCGCGCACGTCCTTGCCCGACGGGCTTGGCGGCTCCAGCTATTTCCGCCTGTCGACGCGCGCCATCGAGCAACCGCAGCGCGTCATCGACGCCGATCTCGCGGACGACATGGTCGCCGGCGCCTATTGGCTGCGGCGACCCGGTCCGAACGCCGAACTCGTCGTCGCGTATCAGGGCGCGGTCGCGCCAGAGGCCATCGCGGCGGTCGGCATGATCGCGGATGGTCGCCGCGACATCGGCCTGCTGGCCGTCACCTCGTCGGATCGCCTGCAGGCGGGCTGGCATGCCGCGCAGGCCGCGCGTGAGGCCGGACGCATGGAGGCGAGCTGTCACATCGAACAGCTGCTCGCGCCGCTGCCGCGTCACTGCGGTCTGGTGAGCGTCGTCGATGCGCATCCCTCGACGCTTTCATGGCTCGGGTCGGTGGGCGGACATCGCACGCGTGCGCTGGGCGTCACGCGGTTCGGCCAGACGGGCACGATCGCCGATCTCTACCGGCTGTTTGGGATCGATGCGCGCGGGATCGTCATGGCGGCCCAGGCGATCGCGCCGGGGCGGCGTCTGCTGTGATGGATGCGACGCGAATCGTCAGACGAGGCGCTGGACGACGATCAGGCGCTTCACGTCGCCGTTCAGATAGGCGCGCAGGAAGCGCTCGTAATCCTTGAACGAGACGCAGCCGTTGGAATCGCCGTTCGGCCCGAGCATGTAGGTGTGGGCGAGCATGCCATCGCGCCCGAACATCTCGTTGCCGTTCACCGGGTTCAGCCGCAGCGCGCGCACGCCGTGAAACAATTGCTCGCGCAGGCTGAGATCGTAGATGTTGGGCGGCGTCGCCCCACGGTTCTTGACGTGCACGCGATTGGGGTCGTCGAGCAGGTCGCCGAGGCCTGAATGCGCCTCGAGCTTCTCGCCATTCGGCATGATCACGGCCTTGGCGGAAATGTCGTAGACGGCGGTGCGACCGTCCGCATAGCCCATTGGCATCTGCGTGGAGCCGCGCAGCGCGCCGCTGACCGCGCCATCCTGGGGCGTCGCATAGGCGAGGGCCGTACGCTCGCCCGGATTGATGTTGAACAGCCGTTCGAACAGGCCGCGATTGTCGGTCGACGGCGCTGCCGCGACAGCCGGCGCCTCGCGCCTTGCGTTCGCGCGGTCGGTTGACGGCCTGCGCGGCGGCAGCGGCGCTTCGCCGGCCGCCATGTCGCGGGGTGCGATCTGCGGTTCAGGCGCGGCAGGTGTCTTGTCGGGGGCGATATCGAGCGACGCTCCACGGGTGATCGCCCATGGCGAACTCGACAGCGGAGCGGGCGTTGCCGGAACGATGGCCTGGGGCGTTCTGCCGGGCGAGGGCGGCGGTTCAGGCGCGACATGCACCAGCACGCCCCAGGGATGATCGGCGCGGTGGGAAGCGATAGTGACGGGCGTGGCGTTATCCGGAAGGCCACTCCATTGATCGAACTGGGCTGCAACGAAGACGGCGACGGCAACGAACGCTGCGCCAAGCGTCACCGCCTGGATCATCGGGAAGAGCGGGCGGCTCTTCAGCGTCAAGTCGAAGGTGGTGTCAGCCTGCATGCGCGATGACAGCCTTTTACGCGGGAACTCGGGAACCAGAACGCGACGTCAGGGCTCATACAAGGCCCGGGTTCCTCAATCTAAAAACTTTGTGGCGGTTTGACGCCCCCGGCTCGGACGAAATCGTACAAACGCCGCGTAAAGGTTAAGCTTTAAGGGTAAGATACTACTCAGGTTGAGCTTGGCCGCCAAGCGTAAATATCGCCCGAATTGGCGACGGCCGGAACGGACTCGATCCAGTCGAGCATGCGCCGCATGTCGACGCGCTCGGCTTGCGCGAAGGTGAGCGACTCACCCAGAGACGCGCGGAACGCATCGAATCCGAGTTCGTCGAGCCGGGCGATACAAGCGCTCGAGACGTCGCGCTGGATCGTCGTGAACTCGAACGACAGCGCCGCGACCTGATGGCTGAGGCCGCTCAGCGCCGCATGTTCGTAGCCCTCGATGTCGAGCTTGATGAAATCCGGCAAGCCATGCGCGGCCACGAGATCGTCGAGAGTCAGGACCGCGACATCGATTTCGTTGGTCCAGTGTTGTTCGCGCCAGCCGTCGGCATCGCGCGCCGCGTCGATGAAAGCGCGCGACAGCGTGCTCACGGTCGGGTTTTCAGTATTGCATTGCAATCGCGCCCGGCCTGCTTCCGCGCCGATCGCGGCCTCGACGATATGCACGCTCGAATCCGCACCGAATTCACCGCGCAGCAAGGCGATGCAGTTCGGCTGCGGCTCGACCGCGACGACACGTGCGCCAAGCCGACGGAAACTGGCCGTGCGGTCGCCCACATGTGCCCCGACATCGAACACCAGCGCGTCAGGCTGAACGAAATCAGCATAGAAGGCGTCAAGCGCGGCCGCCCTCACGGGGTCGCCGCGGTAGATTGCGCGAGAGCGCTCGAGCGCAGGATCGGGTTTGGTTGTCATGGCTCATCCAGGTTGCTCATGTACCTGCCAAACGGCCCAACAATCGAGCCGCACACCAGTTCAAACGCAAACGCGACCAGCCAAGCTTCAAACATGTTCGGAACGCTCTGGCGCCTTGTCCCGTTCTCACGCATCGCGACGCCAAATCCTGCAGCGAATCGCTCGAAGCGTCGCCGGCGAATCGCAAGTTAGGCAGCAAACGGAGCAACAAGATGGCACAGCAAGCGCGTCCCCTGGCGGTCGTCACCGGGGCCTCATCGGGCATCGGATTCGAGCTCGCGCATCTGTGCGCGAAGAACGGCTATGATCTGCTGATCGCGGCCGACCGTTCCGAGATCCATCATGCAGCGCAGCATTTCCGCCATCATGGCGTTCATGTCGAAGCGATCGAAACCGATCTTTCGACCATAGAAGGCGTCGACAAGCTGTACGCTGCGCTGCACGGCATGCCCGTGGAGGTGCTGTGCGCCAATGCCGGGCAGGGACTCGGGCACGCGTTTCTCGATCAGGATTTCGCGCAGGTGAAGAAGGTTGTCGACACCAATGTCACGGGCACGATCTACCTGCTGCAGAAGATCGGCCGCGACATGCGTAACCGCGGCTCCGGCCGCATCCTGATCACGGGTTCGATCGCGGGCTTCATGCCAGGCTCCTATCAGGCCGTCTACAACGGCACCAAGGCGTTCATCGATTCCTTCTCCTTCGCGCTGCGCAACGAGTTGATGGACTCCGGCGTGACGGTCACGTGCCTGATGCCGGGCGCCACCGACACCAACTTCTTCAATCGCGCCGACATGCTCGATACGCGAGTCGCGCAGGGCAAGAAGGATGATCCTGCGGACGTTGCCGAAACCGGGTTCAACGCCATGATGCGGGGCGATGGCGACATCGTCAGCGGCTGGCGCAACAAGATCTCCACCAGTCTTGCGGCTGTCACGCCATCGTCCATGCTCGCACAGCAGCATCGCAAGATGGCCGAGCCGCTGCATGAGTCCCGTCACCGTGCGCAGCCTCGCCACGACGACGGCGCGGGCCTGTGGAGCGTCATGCTCCCGGCCGGACTCGCGGTCGCGGCCGGCGTTGCATTGATGTCCTCGGCGCGCGCGCGGCAGGCGCTCGAGGGCAACGGGAAGTCCGACTGGCGGAGCCGCGCGGACGATGCGCGTCGCGGCTTCAAGCCCGACAGCCAATACCGCAGCGGGCTCGGCCAGCGGAGCGGACCGGACTCCCGCAGGGAACAGGATTACGCACCGCCGTCGCGCAGCGCGTCCTATCCGGACGGCCAGGCGCTCGGCGCGTCGGGCGCGCCAACCCGTCCGCAGGCTCCTCCGAGGACTGCGGGTTCGGCTGCGCCTGCAGCAGGTCTGCATGCCAATCCCGCAGCGCGGACGCCCTTCGAGACAGCGAACTCGGGACGCCAGAGCGTCGGCGACTCCGGCGCGTTCCGAAACGTGCGGGCCGATGAGCAGCGCGGAACGACATTCCGCGTGACGGAGTAAAACCGCGCCTCCCGCATTTCTGCGCAGCGAGACGAAAGCTGGACAAGCGACGGCCAGCAGTCTCTCTTAGGCAAAAATGCGGGAGGGGTTTTGGTGGATTTCCTGGGGACGCCCGATGTCGGGCCGCTGCTGTTTGCCGGACTGACGTTTGCGTCCTTCGCCACTGCCTTCATCGGGGTTTTCACCGGCACGGCCGGCGGCGTCATTCTGCTGGCCCTGATGGCCATGGTGATGCCCCCGACCGTGCTGGTGCCGGTTCATACGGTCGTGCAACTCGGCTCCGGCGTGTCACGCACCTTCATCATGTGGCGCCACGTGATGAAAGGCATCGTGCCGCCGTTCATCCTCGGCGCCGTGCTGGGTGCGGCCGCTGGCGCGAAGACCTTCGTGGCGCTTCCGACCTCCACCCTGCAGGCCATCATCGGCGGTTTCATCCTGCTCGTAACCTGGATGCCGAATCTCGGTCGCCTCGGCGCCGAGAAGGGCCGCTTTGCGGTGCTGGGCTTCTTCGCCACGTTCCTCGGCGTGTTCGTGAGCGCGACAGGCACGTTCCTGTCGCCGTTCATCGCCAGCGCCGCGCCGGACCGTCGCAACCATGTCGCGACGCAGGGCGCGCTCATGGTGTTCGTGCATATTTCCAAGCTCGCGGCCTTCGGTTTTCTGGGCTTCGCCATCTCGGCCTATGTGCCGCTGATGGCCGCGATGATCGTCACCGGCGCGCTCGGCAACTGGCTCGGTGAAGCGGCGCTCGACCGCACGAGCGAGAAACGCTACCGCATCGTGCTGAAGCTCTTCCTCACCGTGCTGGCGATCGAACTGCTGATCCGCGCGGCGGGGCAGGCGGGCTGGTGGTGATCATCGCGCGTGCAAGATCTCTATTGCGTCCAGCGTCGCCTGCGGTTGCGCGTGGTTCGCCACGCGCCCGGCGCGCAGAAAATGGACGGCGCAGTGGCTGGCCCAATCGTTCAGCCATTCGACGTGCCACGCCAGATCCCTGATCCCGTCGTCAGGCTCGCAGAGCACGCAGATCGGCGTGGCGATCTGCTTCACACGCTTGCGGCAGAGCGCCATGTCGCGGCTGAACGCCTGCACTTCACGCTCGGTCGTCGCATGCGCGGTTGCATGACCCTGGAGCCAGCGCGCCCTATGTGCGCCGACGTCCGACATGCCGTGCGGACGCAACAAGGCGCGTCGTGTCGGGCGGCAGAACGGCGCGATCAGGACGACGCCCGCCATCCGCTCGGGGTAGAGCGCCGCGAAGGCGAGTGCGACGCCTGCTGCGAGGGAATGCGCGACGATCACGGGGCGACCCGCTCCCGCCGCATCGATCACCCAGCGCAGCCAATGCGCCTGCCCGATCGGACCTGGGTCGCGCGTCAGCGAATCCGTGAGGCCGTAGCCTGGCCGCTCGGGCGCAACGAAAAAGCGCCCCGGCGCGGCCTCGCGCAAAGGCGCCAGAACATCCTGCGCGCGGCCACCAAGCCCATGCAGGAGCACGGCGCTGCGCGCATCGCGCCCGCGCTCCGGTTGCGGGCCTGACATGAGGACGTGGGTGCGCTGTCCTGCGGCATGAAGAATGGCGCCGCGTTCGGGAGCCATCGCCACGCTCAACGATGCGGTCGGAGGCAGGCCACGCCTGCCGCACGCGCGGATCGCGACAGCCGAGAGATCGCCGACACGTGCAAGCCCGCCATGGTGCGCTGCTCCGGGAGTGAACTGCGAACAGCCCGCGGCGCCAGAGGTTCACCTGCGGCGGCGCGAGCGGATTCAGTTTCCCGTGAGCAGCCGTGCGGCGTCGTTCACGCGATCGGCAGCATCGGCTCCACGCCGTCATGCAATTGCATGTTGAAGGCCGTCAGCAGCGCTGCGGTCGAAGCATGCGTGCCCATGATCAAGACGAGATCGACGAGCATGTGGGGTTCGAACGCGGCTCTGGCGCGCGCGAACAGCTCCGGCGACACCTTGTGGTCGCGCCACACCGCACGACCGAGTTCGATCACGAGAGCGTCGGTGGCGTCGAGCGCGGCGGTCGCGCCGTCGAACTTGATGGCGTCGATGGTCTCGCGCGGCACGCCGGCTTTCACGGCGACGGGTTCATGCGCCGTCCATTCGAATTGCTGGTCCATGCAGCGGGACGTGATCAGCAGCGCGATCTCGCGGACACGCGGCGGAATGCCCGATTCGTTGCGCAGATAGCGCGTGACCGAGCTTTGCGCCTCGCTGGTCTTCGGGCTGTAGAGCATGATGCCGGTCGGCCCCTGCAGGCCCGCGATGTTCTCGCCGCCAACGGCGCGGTCGTAACGCCGCTGGCCGGCCTCATCCAGTTCATCGCGCTTCAGCAGCGGCAACCGAAATCCCGACTGCGGATCGATGTCCGCGGGCCAATCCTGTTTCCCCATGCTCGTCTCCCGTGTTTTTTGTTTTAAGCGCGATCCTGTTTCATCGGCCCGCTGAACGCGCGCAGGATGAACGGCAGCACCGCCAGCAGAATGGCGGTGAGGCCGGTCGCCGGCAAGCCCGCGATGCCGATGAGCGGACCGGTCACGAGGGCCGCGAAGATCGTGCTCGCGCCCGCGAAACTGTCATTGACGCCAATCGCGCGGCCGCGCTCCGCCGTGGTCACGCGATCGGCGATGAAGGCCGTCGCCGCGACATTGGCGCCCGCCCAGCCGAGGCCGACCAGGAACGTGCCCAGCGTCACGGTGATCATGTTGGGCGTGAAGGCGACGAGACCCGCGCCGACCAGCGAAATGAACACGCCCGGGAACATGATGCGCGAGCGGCCGAACCGGTCGGCAAGCTTGCCGAGCGGAATCGTGAAGGCGAACATTCCGGCGGAATGAAACGTGTGGGAGATCGCGATGGCGATCAGCGAGTGCCCATGCTCGTGCAGCACGAGCGACGTCAGCACCATCACGATCGACATGTTGCCGGTCGCGGCGCAATTCGACAGGATGGCGAGACGGATCGAAGGATCGGCAATCAACCGGCGCGCGCTGAACGGCACGGGGGTCTTGGGCGCGGACGACGTTTGTGGAGGCAGATCGGGCCAGTAATCGGCGAGGTTCATGCCGATTGTCTTGGGGTCGGGCTTCACCTGATGC
Source organism: Hyphomicrobiales bacterium (assembly GCA_028290125.1). GTDB lineage: Bacteria > Pseudomonadota > Alphaproteobacteria > Rhizobiales > Beijerinckiaceae > Terripilifer. The sequence goes on from JAQGKM010000013.1 coordinate 7,948, forward strand.
ACGACCGCCATGCCGCCAATGATCAGCACCGGCAGGAAGAACCACGGCAGACCGAGCGGATCGGCGCCCGTTGCGCCCGAGAGCATGTCGGCCAGTTTCACCATCAGCGGGCTGAGCAACAGGCTCAGCAGCGAACCCAGTGCGAGATAGCCAAGCGCCTGCGCACGCATGAAGGACGGGAACATGTCGGTGACGCCGACACGCATCTGCTGCGCGCCGTTCATGCCCATGCCGAACATCAGCAGTCCGGCGACGAAGATCGCGATCGAATGCGCGAGCATCGAAAAGCCGAGCGTGAGGCTCCCCGCCAGGGCCAGCGCGAGACCCAGGTAGATGCCAGGCTTGCGGCCATAAGCGTCGGTGATCTTGCCCATCGGATAGGCGACGAGGAAGCGGCTCACGCCGACGAGACCCACCGAAAGGCCGGCCAGCGCCGGCGAATCGGTGAGCGAGACGACCATCAGCGGGCCGAAGCCATAGCTGAATTGCATGCCGGCGCCGGTGAACGATTGCGACAGCGAAAACAGCGCGACGTTGCGCTTGATCAGCGCGGGGATCTTCATGGCGGTCGCAACTTTCTTCTTGTTCTTGTTCGGACCTTGGGGCCGTGCAGCCCTTATTTCTTGTAACCGACGAGATCGATCACCGCACCCATGCCGGCATGGCCGCCGCCTTCATCGAAGTGCGCGTCGTACTCCTTGATGTCGTAGCGGGAAAGCCCCTCCGCAAAGGCTGCCTCCAGCAAGTCTCGCGTGTAGAGCCGGTCGAGTTCCTTCGGACCGCCGGTCTTGTATTCAAGCTGCTTGGGCGTGTAGCCCTCGATGAGCAGGAGGCCGCCGGACTTCAGGGTGCGCAGCATGCCCGCCCATTTGCGGGCGCGCTCGTCGGGCGTCGAGAATTGCGTGAAGACTTCCACGACGACGTCGTAGGTCTCCTCGGGAAACGGAAATTCGTTGATGTCGTAAATCTCGAAGGTCACGTTGACGCCGCGCTTGCTCGCGAGCGCGCGGCCCTTGGCCTGCCCGTTCGACGAGAAATCGATCGAATGAATGTTCAGCCCCTGCTGTGCAAGCCAGACGCCATTGCGCGCCTCGCCGTCCGCCACCGCGAGCACGCGTCCCGATTTCGGCAGGAGCGCCTTTTGCGCTGCCAGAAAGGCGTTCGGCTCTTCGCCGAAGACATACTCGGTCGCTGCATAGCGTCCCTGCCAGCGTTCATGCTCGCTCATGCGGTCTCCTCCATGGGTGTTTGCGCCAAGCTTACCGCGATTGGCGTCGTCGCCCTAATGGAAGAACCGCGATCTTGTCAGCACTCCTGTCGAAACGCTGCTAACAATCTGATTATACGAACATTTCGCTTTTCAGGGCGCGATTTCGCGATCTATTCTCAAGCTGTCGGCCGAGTCGCAATGGAGAGGCTTGAATGGCGAAGACGCAATTTCAACGGCAGCTCGAAGGCTATGGCCTGACCACGGCGAACATCTGTTACCGCCTGCCCGATTATCCGGCGATCCTGCAGAACTACATCTGGCAGGACTATGATCTTCACCCGCATTTTCCCGAACTGAAGCGCTTCCTGGATTTCTGGTCAGCGAAGCTCGAGGGACCGATCCACTCGGTTCTGGTCGCCCATCAGGGATTGATCCGCCCGGCGGAGCTGCGGATGGTCGGAAGCCAATTCGACCTGCATTGATCACCAAAGCGTGGGCGCCTGCGGCGCCATGGACAAGGCGTTTCCCGGAACCAAAGAACGTCGAGGGACATACATCCCCGTCGTTAAAGTGTCGGAGAAATGTCATGAAAACCACCACAGCCGTGTTTGCCGCTGCCGCATTCCTGCTTCCCGCGACGGCTTTCGCCCAGTCGGTTCCGCCGCGCAGCCAGAACCTCGAGCCGACCTGCAACGCCACGAGCTCGGGCATGGATCCCCGCTGCGTGGGCGACACCACCTCGGGCGGCGTCAGCGACATGACCACGTCGCGTGAACAGCGCGCCCTGCAGAACGGCGTGCCGCCAGCCGCCATCGCGGCTCCGGGCGAGCGCGAAGTCATCATCGAGCGTCGCTGAACATCTATCCTCCCCCGCCGCACCGGCGGGGGAGGATGTCTTCAGCCCGTGGACTGACTGTTGGGTTCATCCGTTTCGCCAATTGGCGCAATGACGCCGCTGCCCGGCGTCGCATCGGGGTTCATGAGCCGCGGATCGGCATGCGGACCGGCATTGGGCATGCCGCCGGTCTTGCCGTCTTTTTCCGCATCCGCCTTGCCGGGCTCCTTCGCGGTTCTGTTCTGCTTCTTCGTCTCACCCATGTTCGCCTCCGCGATGACCAATGGGAGCCAATGCGCCGGGCGGCGTTTTGTTCTGTCATTCCGGACTGAGCAGGGCGATCGCCGACAGGATGGTGTTGAAATCGTCCGTCCAGGCTGGCCCCGCCTGCGGCTCTTCGAGATCCTCTGCGCGTCGCAGGTCCGTGGCGGAAAACAGGTCCGTCGTACGGCTGAAGATCACCCAGTCGGAATCCGAAAGCGGCGAGACGCCGTCGGGATCATCAGGTGTGTCCGACACCACGCGCGCGTGCATGCCGGCCTCGAGCGCCAGCCGCGCCAGCGCCGGCTCCAGATCGACGAACTTGTTCGAGATGTGAAACAGCAGGGCGCCGCCTTCGGCCACGTGGCGGCGATAGATGTCCAGCGCCTCGCGCGTCAGCAGATGGATCGGAATGGCGTCGCCCGAAAAGGCATCGACCGCCAGAATGTCGAACGCCTGGGCGGGCTCGCGTTCGAGCACGAGTCGCGCGTCGCCGGGCGCGACGCTCACAATGGCCTTGCTGTCAGCCAGATAGGTGAATTGCGATTGCGCGAGATCGATCACCTGCGGATTGAGTTCATAAAATCGCATGGCGCCACCCGTTTCGCCGTAGGCCGCAAGCGCGCCGGCGCCAAGGCCGACCACGCCGATCCGCAACGGCGCCTGGCGCCGCGCCCGCATGGCCGCAATCGTCAGGGCGACGCCGGACGTCGGGCCATAATAGGAGATCGGCTCGCGCCGCTTCTGCGGATCGAGATATTGCGCGCCGTGCTCCACGCCGCCGTGCTCCATGCGGCGCACGACAGTCGCGCCTTCACCGGCGTCGACGATCCGCAGAGAGGAATAGAAGTTGCGCGTCAGGACGCGCGCATGGCTGATCTCGGCGCCGATCTGATAGACCGCGACGCCGCACACGAGAAGCCCGAGCGCAAGGCCGCTCGCGCGCAAGGCAAACGGCTTGCGTGCGCTGCGTAGCGCGATCAGCGCCGCGATCGCTGCGAGCGTCAGCGGCAGTTCGAAATCCCCGGGCAGGAGCAGGGGCGCCAGAATGCTGCTGCACAAGGCGCCGACGGCGCCGCCGAGCGACACCAGAATGTAGAACGTCGTGAGCCGCGCCGGCGCAGGCTTGGTCGCCGCCAGTTCGCCATGGCAGTAGAGGCAAAGCACGAAGAGACCGCCGAGGAACAACGGCAGCGACAGGGTGAGTTCGGAGACGAAATCGGCGTTGCGAGAGGTCGCCGCCATGCCGAGCGCGAAAAGAAGCGCGGCGAGGCCGAGCGCCGTGCGCGGCAATCGCCAGTCCGCGAAGGCCACGATGAACGTCATCAGATAAAGCGCCAGCGGCACCACCCAGATCAGCGGCATCGACGCCACGTTGGTGGCGATGAAGGAGGTCGTCGACACGAGCGCGAGCGATCCGAGCGCCGACAGCGAGATCCACAGCAGCGGCCGCGAGGGCGCGCCGTCCTCCTTCGCGTCGTGCAGGCGAGCGGTCCCGTGCGCTCGCGCCTGCGCGATGGCCGCGCCCGCGCCCGCGAGGCCGAAGGCGATGAAGCCGGCCGACCACAACACGCCTTGCCGGCGCACGTCGATCAAGGGCTCGATCAGAAAAGGATAGGCGAGCAACCCGGCGAGCGAGGCGGCGTTCGAAAGGGCAAACAATCGATAGGGCGTCGCATAGCGGCGCGCATACCAGGCCTGCAGAAGAGGGCTCGTGCTGGACAGCAGGAAGTAAGGCAGGCCGACGGTGACGCTGAGCAACGCCAGGATCCGCAGCGCCGGATCGCCCTCGCCTACCTTCCAGGCCGGCGAGGCGATCACCGGCAGGCTTGCGGTGGCGAACAGGATCAGGCTCACATGCACGATGGCCTGAACGCGGGGAGACAGCAGCCGGTCGAGCGCCCAAGCATAGCAATAGCCGGCCAGCAGCATGAACTGGAAGAAGAACAGGCAGGTGTTCCAGACACTCGCGGAGCCGCCGAACCAAGGCAGGATCTGCTTGGCGAGAATGGGCTGCACGAGGAAAAGCAGGAAGGCGGACAGCACGATCGGGATGGCGAACAGGCTGGCTGAACGATCATGCATGGGCATTCCCCTTGTCGGACGAGTGTAGGGGCCTTTCGCCGTGAGTGTCATGCTGGGGCTTGAGCGGAGACGAATGTGAGCGAATGCGACGCCCTGATCATCGGCGCCGGCCATAACGGGCTGGCCTGCGCCTTCTATCTCGCGCGCGCGGGCCTGCGCGTGCACGTGGTCGAGCGGCTCGCGACAGTGGGCGGCGCGGCGGTCACGGAAGAATTTCATCCCGGCTTTCGCAATTCCGTGGCCGCCTACACGGTGGGCCTGCTGCATCCGCGCGTCATCGCCGACATGCGCCTGCACGCGCATGGGCTGAAGGTCGTCGAGCGCAAGGCCATGAACTTCGTGCCGGGCGAAAGCGACTATCTGCTGACGACGCCCGACGACATGCAGGGCGCGATCGCGCGCCTGTCGCCGCGCGACGCCGCCGCCTGGCCCGCCTATTCGGCAGAGATCGACCGCGCGGGCGACGTTCTGCGCCAATGGCTCCTGCGGACGCCGCCGAACCTTCAGCAAGGCAAATGGCGCACGCATTGGCGCGACCGTCTTCGCCAGGGCGCACGAGCGCTGCGGCTGGGCCGCGATCTTGCGGGTCTCGACGCCGCTGGCGTCGGTGCGGTGCACGACCTGTTCACCCGCTCGGCGGGCGACATGCTCGACCGCTGGTTCGAGAACGATCTGGTGAAGGCCCTGTTCGGGTTCGACGCCGTGGTCGGCAATTACGCCAGTCCCTACACGCCGGGGTCCGCCTATGTGCAGCTGCATCACACCTTCGGCGAGGTGAACGGCCGGCGCGGCGTCTGGGGGCATGCGATCGGCGGCATGGGGGCGATCACGCAGGCGATGGCGAAGGCGGCCGTGGCGGCCGGCGCCAAAATCTCCCTGTCGGCGCCGGTGCGCGAGGTCATCGTCGAGAAGGGCCGCGCCTGCGGCGTGGTGCTCGACGATGGCGTCACCTTGCGCGCCGGCGCCGTGGTCGCCAACGTCAATCCCAAGCTGCTGTATGGCAAACTCGTGCCCGATGGGGCGCTGACGCCCGCGTTCAGCGCCCGCATGGGCGCCTATCGCTGCGAGTCCGCGACCTTCCGGATGAACGTCGCTCTCTCCGAGCTGCCGCGCTTCTCCGTGCTGCCGGGGCAGGGCGATCACCTGACCGCCGGCGTCATCATCGCCCCGAGCCTGCGCTACATGGATCGCGCCTATGCGCAGGCGCGTCTCGACGGCTGGTCGTCGCAGCCGATCATCGAAATGCTCATTCCTTCGACGCTCGATGACACGCTCGCGCCCGAGGGCGCGCATGTGGCGAGCCTGTTCTGCCAGCACACGGCCTATGAACTCGAGGGACGATCGTGGGATGACTGCCGCGAGACTGTCGCGGATCTGATGATCGCCACTGTCGACGCGCAGGCGCCGGGCTTCGCGAAGAGCGTGATCGCCCGCCAGGCGTTGTCGCCGCGCGATCTCGAGGATCGCTTCGGTCTCGTCGGCGGCGACATTTTTCACGGCGCGCTCGGCCTCGACCAGATTTTCTCCGCGCGTCCCGTTCTGGGCGCCGCCGATTATCGCGGGCCGCTCGCGGGTCTCTACCATTGCGGCTCGGGCGCGCATCCGGGCGGCGGAGTCACGGGCGCGCCGGGGCACAATGCAGCGCGCGAGATCATCGGCGACATGCGCGCACGGCGTATGTTCGGCGGCGCCGTGCGGCGATGAGATGCGAGATTTTGCGTTCGCGCATTTTTTTCAAAACGGTCGGTTGACACGCGAACGATGGGCCAACTATATACGCCACACCGGCGGCGACGTTGCCCACCAGCAACGAACTGCAGCGAACCGGTCTTCACGTCTTTGACGGGTCACTTGGCCACCTGGCCGAAAAGCCAGGCAGAAGATCACGTCGCTTGTTTCGCCGTTTAGTAGATGCGCTGTTTGACATTTAAATCGGAAGAAAGAGAAACGTGGACGGCGGTGTCCTTGCGAGGATCCTACTGTGAAGTGGGATCCGCCAAGAGACTATCGACGGTCACGTTTTCAAACACCGGCTGACTGTTTCTGCTGTGAAGCGGGATGGTTGG
>JAQGKM010000032.1 GCA_028290125.1 Hyphomicrobiales bacterium
CATGCGGAAGCGCCCGCCTCCGGCGAGGACGGGCCCGCTGCGGCCGAGGCGATGAACCTCGCTTTCGCGACGCTGCTGCGCGACATCGCCCCGTGGGTGGCCACGGCGGTCGGCAAGGTCAGGTAAGGTCTGGCGTCAGTTCGGGCCGGCGCCCCAGGTTTCGCGCTGGCACACATAGCCGACGAAACATTGCGCATTGTCGGCGGCCGGCACCCAACGCGGCCGCATGATCTCTTCGCGCGAGCAGAAATTCTGCGCGCTGACATAGCGGTCATAGATGTTGGGTCCGGAATGCAGCACCACGGCTCCGGCGCGCTGCACGATGTCGGCAGAGGCCGCGCACGACATGCGCATTGTATCGGGTCGGTCCTGTGCGTAGGCAATTGGCGATGCCGCCATAGCCAGCGTTGCCGCGGCCATACGAATGATGATGTTCATCTTGGCGCTCCCCACGCGTCTCCAGCGGATGCGACCGCACTATGGCTGATCTTACCCGAAGTAACGGCGGATGGGCGATGAACTTCCGTTGATCGAGATTAGTGCAATTGAGCGCGAAGATTGCGGAAGCACGCGCGTAACGCCGACTGGGCGACCTGAAGCGAGTCCGCATCTGATCCGCGTCCGACGAGACCAGCCGCATTCTGCAGCACCATCTCTTCGAGGGCGTCGATCCACGGACCCTTCTCGTAGTTCCGCAAGGCTGCGATTTCATCGAGCGATATTTCGAGCGCCCCGACCAATGCCTGGGTCAGAGGTCGCAAAGATTGATCATTCACAGTCGCCAAGATTTTGTGCGCCATTACTGTCTTCCTTCACCCTCGCAATAAATGGGGCGCCGGAAGCGGGACTCACAAGTCATTTTTTGCAGCATTGTAAATGAAGCCATGTCAAAAGCTTCAGCTTGGCTGCATGTTTACATCGGCTTTTGCTCGGGATCGGTTTCCTCCAGCGTTTCGCTGACGTCTTCGATCGTCGCGCCCTGGCTGATGCGCAGTGAAATGTCGCGCAGACGCGTCAGCTGCTGGACGATGGTCGGCACGTGATCGAGCCCTTCCATCAGACGCCAGACGTAGACGAGGATCGCGAAGATGTCGCCGGTCTCGCTCTCGGGAAGAACCGTCGCGCGCAGCAGGATGGCGATGAACACGCCGATCGAGAGCACCTCGATGATCGTCCAGTTGTAGGCCGCGGCGTCCGACAGCTTCACGCGCCATTTGCGCACGAGCGTGAAATGCGCGCGCACTTCCTCGCGCTCATGACGGTCGATGTAGATGACTTCCTTTTCGAGCTGGTCGTTCAGCTCGCGGTTCAGCCGCGACGTCACGCGAATATAGACGCGGTTGACGAGGTAGACCGGAATGAACAGCAGGGCCGCCAGCGCGCCGATCTGGAAATCATACCAGAACAGGATGATCGCCGAGCCGAGGATATGGATCAGCGATGTGATGACGACCGGCACGTCGACCTCGAAGAAGGTGACGAACTCGCGCGACATGGCCGAACGCGCGGCGACCGACGTCGCCTCGATGCCCGCCTTGCGCTGGCGGATGATCGTGTCCTCGACGATGTTATTGTAGACTTCCGTATAGACGCGCGTGTCGTACATCTGGCGGAAACAGCCGATCGACGCACGTGCGCTCCATGCGATCACGATCGGCAGCGCCTGATGGAAGTCGTGCACGATCAGTCCGTCGATCGCCAGACCCGTCGCCCAAGGGTAGGAAAGCTCAAGCAGATCTTCGAGGAACGTGAGGACATAGGTCAGCGAGATGCGCCAGCTGAATGGCTTCACGGCGTCGAGCGCCGTCTTCTTGCGGGCCTTCAGCGGAATTTTCTTCTTCAAGATGCGCATGTTCTTCCGCCGCCCAATTAAGGCCCTTGCCCGCTTGTCGCCGCATTTGCGGGCGACAAGGCGCTTGATGTTCATTCATTAGGGCAAGTCCGCGCGGGCCGAAAGGGTCCAGTCTCGGCGGATGGGCGGGGCGCGAAGAACAATCGCTCGCAGCCCTGTCCCGAAGCGTTGGGTCTGAACCCGGTTGTGTTTTCACGACAACAGCCGAACGCCGAGGAGAGTTCATGCATTCGTTTGCCGCGCTTCAGCGCGCCGCCGCATTCGCGGCAGCCCTCGCCACATTCGGCGGATGCGCCATTGCGCAATCAGCCGAGACCGCGCCGGCAAAGAATGTTCAGAAGTCTCCCGCCGCTGCCAAGAGCGCCAAGCCTCAAGCCCTCGCCAAGCCGCAAGTCGTTATCAAGCCGCAAGTCGCCACCAAGCCGAACTTCCTCGAGATGATGAGCGTCGCCGGCAAGACTGCCGCTGCCGACAAACCGCACCTTGCCGAAAAGCCGCGCGTCGTCCGCAAGCCTTCCGTGGTCGCCAAAGCTCCGGCCGCCGACAAGACTGCCGCTGCCGACGGGACGCCTGATGCGGACAAGCCGCAGATCGTCGCCAGGCCGCGCGTCGCCAGCAAGCATCGTGTCGCGAGCAAGCCGCCAGTCGCGGAAACAGAGACCGTCGCCGACGCGCTCGTCGCTGTCGACGCCGGCGTCACGCGTTTCGCCCGCACGCATCGCGCGCGACGCGGGGCCGACGCCCCGCAGGGCTCGACGGCGAACGAAAGCGTGAAGGCGCTGGTCAGCCTTTACGCGCAGCGGCACGGCGTGCCGGAGACGCTCGCCCATCGCATCGTCATCCGCGAGAGCCGCTACAATCCCGCGGCCGCGACGCGGGCGCATTTCGGACTCATGCAGATCAGCCTGCCGACGGCCCGGCAGATGGGCTACAACGGTCCCGCGCAGGGGCTGCTCGACGCCCGCGCCAACCTCACCTACGGCATGCCCTACCTCGCCAACGCCTGGCTCGTGTCGGGCGGCAACGAAGCCCGCGCGCAGGCGCTCTATTCGCGCGGCTATTACTACGACGCCAAGCGCAAGGGCTTGATCCGCAACCTGCGCCACGCGACCAGCGCGCCTGTGCTGCCCCAGGACGCCGAAGCGCTCGCCGCCGTTCAATAGGCCTTACGCCTGTGGACATTGGCCGCCACGTGCGCGCCGCGCGGCCTGTGGCGTGCTAGGAGAAGTGCCCGTCATCTCCACGCGGCATTCATGCAGACAGTCCAGACACTCGCCATCGCGGCGCTCCTGACGATCTCGCCGGCGCTGGCGGAGACGCCCGTTGCGACCGAGCAGATGACCAAGGCGCAAGCGCGCGAGCGGCTGGCGGCGTGCGGCACCCAATGGCAGCAGATGAAGCGCAGCGGCTCCGAGGGATCGCTGATCTGGCGCGAGTTCTCGAAAACCTGCATGGCCCGCGCTGCGAACCCGCCTGCCAACGCCACTGTCAGAACCAACGCCGGCGGCAGAAACGAAAACGCCTCTCCGGCCCGCTGAACGGATCGAAGAGGCGTTTTGGAGTCGAACGGCGCAATGCGCCGCGTGATCCTCATGCTGGCGCGATCCTCCCGAAAGACGATCGCGCCACGGCGTCTGGTCTCAAGCCTGTCTTGCGACAGGATGCGATCAGGCGGAGACCGGAGTCGGGGCAGCAGCCTTCGGCTTGCGGGCGACGCGCTTCTTGGCGGGAGCCTTGCGAGCGGTCTTCTTGGCGGCCGTCTTCTTGACGGCGGTCTTCTTCACGGCAGTCTTGCGCGTGGCCTTCTTGGCGGCGGTCTTCTTCGCAGCCGTCTTCTTCGTCGCCGTCTTCTTCACCGCGGTCTTGCGAGCGGTCTTCTTCACGGCAGTCTTGCGAGCAGTCTTCTTCGCAGCCGTCTTGCGCGTCGCCTTCTTGGCGACGGTCTTCTTGGCAGCGGTCTTGCGAACCGCCTTCTTGGCGGCGGTCTTCTTGACAGCGGTCTTCTTCGCTGCCGGCTTACGCTTCGTTGTTGCCTTCGCCATCTGAGGTCCCCTCTGATTTGTCCGCCGGCAAAAAGAAAGTGTGCAGCCGGCACTAGGCTTGAGTAACCTAGCTTCGTTAATCACTCGTGCAAGTGTCTCTTCGTCTGATTACTCGACGACACGCGCGCAAAACACCGCCTGCACATGCGCGGCGACATGCTCGACACTCATGAATCGATGCGCCGAAACCGGTGCGCCATAGCCCTCTTTCGCGACCTGTCGAAGGTGTCGGCAAAGCGCCTGCGAGGTGCTGCAGGGAGGCGTCGCGAGGGTGGCCACAAGGCCGTCGCGCACGCACCATCCAGAGCGAAAAGCTGCTGTTTGCAGGCTTAACTTGCAAATCGCACGCGTTTACGAAGAATAAACGATCAGATACAGCGGGCGATTCTTGTCAACCCTGAAAATGCTCCACAGGCTCGTCTTGCGGGCGCCGCCGACGCCACCGCGACGGCATGCGCCGGCGCCGTTTTGCAGCGCACGACGACGCCGCGAAAGGCGTGCGGAGACACCGAAAAAAATTTTCGGGGACAGCGTTTTTTTTGCAAAAAAAAGCGCCGCGGAGACCGCGGCGCCGGTCGAATCGCGCAATCGGGATGATTCCCGACTGTCGCGCGACGCGTGTTTCAGATGCCCAACTTCTGTTTGAGCACGTCGTTGACGGCTTGCGGATTGGCCTTTCCGCCAGTCTGTTTCATCACCTGACCGACGAACCAGCCGAGCATCGTCGGCTTCGCCTGCGCCTGCGCGACCTTGTCGGGATTGGCCGCGATGATCGCATCGACAGCCGTCTCGATGGCGCCGGTATCGGTCACCTGCTTCATGCCGCGCGCATCGACGAGCGCAACCGGATCGCCGCCTTCGGTCCAGACGATCTCGAACAGGTCCTTTGCGATCTTGCCGGAGATCGTGCCCGCCGTGATCAGTTCGACGATGGCGCCGAGCTGCTGCGCCGACACCGGCGACGTCGCGATCGGCTTGCCTTCCTTGTTGAGGCGACCGAACAGCTCGTTGATCACCCAGTTGGCGGCGGCCTTGGCGTCGCGTCCGCGCGCGACGGCCTCGAAGTAATCGGCCGCCTCGCGCTCCATCACCAGCACGCCGGCGTCGTAGGACGGCAGGCCGTATTCCTTGATGAAGCGGGCGCGCTTTTCGTCGGGAAGCTCGGGAAGTCCCTGCGCAAGAGCATCAACATAGGCCTGGTCGAACTCGAGCGGAAGCAGGTCGGGGTCGGGGAAGTAGCGGTAGTCGTGCGCCTCTTCCTTCGACCGCATGGAGCGCGTTTCGCCGCGGCCCGGATCGAACAGGCGCGTCTCCTGATCGATCTTGCCGCCGTCCTCGAGGATCGCGATCTGGCGCCGCGCTTCCACCTCGACGGCCTGACCGATGAAGCGGATCGAGTTTACGTTCTTGATTTCACAGCGTGTGCCGAGAGGTTCGCCGGGTCGCCGCACGGATACGTTCACGTCGGCGCGCAGGCTGCCTTCTTCCATGTTGCCGTCGCACGTGCCGAGGTAGCGCAGGATCGTGCGCAGCTTGGTGACATAGGCGCGCGCTTCTTCGGCCGAACGGA
>JAQGKM010000054.1 GCA_028290125.1 Hyphomicrobiales bacterium
CGACGATCGCCAGCACGGACAAAGGCAGCGCCAGCGAGCGCAGCACCCAGAGATAACTCCAGGGCAAGGAGAAGCCGTCGGGCGCATTGCCGAGGATCTGGCCAAAGGCCACGAGGTTCATGAGATCGAAGCCGACCCACGCGGCCGTCGCGACGATCCAGAGCGCGGCCTCGATCCGCGACGAGGCCAGCCGCACGACCGGCGGGTAAATGTGAAAGGCGAGCGCGCCGAGGCTGAAGACGACGCTCAACAGTGGCACGTCGCGCGTCATCAGCGCGCAGGCGATGAGCGCGAGCGTCACGCGCGTGGCTGGCCCCTCCCCCTTGCAGGCGATCAGCGCGACGGCGGCGGGCGCGAGGATCGCCGGAATGAAAAGCACGCGCCAGGGCTGCGCCTGCGTGACGAACACGATGGGCCAGAGATCGGCGAAGAGAAGCGAGACGAGAAGCCCGAGCACGCTCGCGACCAGCACGGCGCGCAGCAGCAAGCGCAACCGTCCGAAGCACAGACGCGCGGCGATGAAGAGAATGACGCCGCGCAACAGCAGGTCGACCCAGAAGGACGCCGGCGCCTGCGAGATGAAGAGATAGGCTGTACGCAGGCGCAGCAGCGCCAGCCAGTCGGCGTCGAAAGTGTCGAGCCGATTGGACACGGTAGCAACCGCGACGACGAGACAGGCGCAAAGCGCCGCCACCAGCCAGAGGCGCCGGTCGCCGAGCGCCGCCCACGTGAAAGCGACGGCGGCGCCGGCCGCGCCGATGAGTGGATGAAACGCCATCGCGCCAGCGAGCGCGAGACAGCCTGCAAGCCAGCGCTTTTCGAGCAACGTCGCGAAGGCCATCAGCACGAAGCCTTCCGCAAAAGGTCGCGGCACGGCGAGGATTTCGCCGGCGAGGAAAGACGAACCGGCGGAATAGGACAGCGGCGCCAGCGCGACGAGGGCGCTCATGCACAACGCGACAATCATTGGCAGATGTGCGGCCCGCGCGATCGCCCGCATCAGCAGGACAAGCCCCGCGAACCAGACCGCCCCGCCGAGCAGCGCCAGTCCGCGCGCAGCATCCGCCACCGGCGCCACATGGCTCAGCCATCCGAGCAAGAGGCCATAGATCGTCAGCAACGTCTGGCGTTCATGCGTGAAGAGCATGTCGCCTTCGAGCACGGCAGGCGGCGCGAAAGCTCGCGTCACATAGATCAGCGCATCGCCATGCACGCCACGCCAGGGATGCGTGACCAGGTAGAGCGCAAACAGGGCAAGCGCCAGCAAGGCGAAAGAAGCTCTCTCGCCTGCGGGCGTCTTTTCCATCAGGGCAGCCGCGTGAACAGCAGCACCTTGCGGGCGCCGAAGTTGAACACGAAGACGAAGCCCGCCGTGACGATCTTGGCCGAGGCCACGGTCATGCCGGTCCCGTCCACGAAGGCGTGCAGCAGGATCTGCGTCAAGGCGAGGCCGAGCACGCCGACACTGGCGAAGAGCGTGAATTCAGCGCGGGCATCGGCGACGCGCCTGTCGCGAAAGGCGAAGCGGACGCTCAGGCGATAGGCGACAAGCAGCCCGGCGCTGAAGCCGATGGCGGCGGCCACGAGATAGTGAAGCCCAAGGCCATGATGCAGCAACAGCAGCAGGCCCATGTCGACGCCGAGCGCGACGGCGCTGCAGAGTCCGTAGCGAAAGAACTCCAGCCCGAGCGACCTTACGAAAGCTGCGTCACGCCGCGCGGCGTGGAACCATGCGGACACTGGCGAGAGCCTCCTGCGCGCCCGACGGGCCTTGCTCGCCGTATTCGGCGTCCTCGTTGACCTGCCAGACATCGTAGAGAGTCTCGCCCGCGAGAATGTTGAGAGCCGTGAGCAGGCCCGTCATCATCGCATGGTCCTGGTTGTTGTATTTGTGCATGCCGTTGCGGCCGACGAGATGCAGTTCCGGATAACGCAGCGCGATCTCGCGACGGATGGTCGTGACGTGGCTTGCGTAATCCTCGTCATAGACCGGATAGGCCTTGGGCTGGCGCACGACAGTCGCGTCGACGACGTCTTCCGCGCGCATCAGGCCGATCTTTGCAATTTCCTTTTTGGCGAGTTCGGCGAGATCTTCGTCGCTCGACGTCCACAGGCCGTCGCCCTCGAAGCAGAAATATTCGAGGCCGAGGCAGGTCGAGGCCTCGTCCGGCAGCATTTCCGGCGACCACGAGCGGAAGTTCTGCACGCGACCGACCTTCACGGACGGATCGTGGATGTAGACCCAATTGTCGGGCAGCACGATGTCGCTGCGGCCGATCAGCACGACCGTCAGGAAGTCGCGGTATTTCAGTTCGCGCGCATGCAACTGCGATATCGGCGCGGGCTTGATGGCGCGCATGAGATCGCGGATCGGCGCCGACGAGATGACGCGGCGCGCGACATAGGTCTGCACGACGCCCGCCGCATCACGCGCGGTCACGGTCCACAGGCCGGTTTCCTCGTCGCGGGCCAGCCCGCAGACGGCGCGGTCCATTTCGATCTTGCCGCCAAAGCCGCGAATCTTGCGGGCGGCGGCGTCCCACATCATGCCGGGGCCGCGACGCGGATAGCGGAAGCTTTCGATCAGGCTCTTCGCGCCGCCCTTGCCGCGATTGAGGCCGAGCGAACGGCGCAGGCCGTCCATGACGGCGGCGAAGAGATCGAGCCCCTTGATGCGCTGGGCGGCCCAGTCGGCGGAGATATCGTCACAATCCATGCCCCACACCTTTTCGGTGTAGGTCTTGAAGAAGATCGAGAACAGGCGCTCGCCGAAATTGTTGCGGACCCACTGGTGGAAGGTCTTCGGGTTGCGCACCGGAAACAGTTTCGCCCAGCCGAACGAGGCGACGCAGGCGGCGCTCTGCAGCACGCCCAGATTCCGCAGCGCCTCGAAGGCCTTCAGCGGATATGAATAAAACTTTCCGCCGTAATAGATGCGCGACAGGCGCGGCCGCTCGATGAAATCGTCCGGCAGGATCTCGTTCCAGAGGTCCACGATCTCGCGCGACTTGGAAAAGAAGCGATGTCCGCCGATGTCGAACAGAAAGCCCTTGTAGGACGCGGTGCGGCTGATGCCCCCGACGTAGACCGGATCGGCCTCGAGCACGACGACGTCATGGCCGGCTTTCGACAGCGTATAGGCGGCGGTCAGCCCGGCCGGCCCTGCTCCGATCACCAATGTCTCAATAATCAGAGGCAATTGCGCGCTCCTTGTTCCGCGCTTTCACATTGCCCTGACGGCGTTAAGGAAAGCTGAAGCCAGGTCGCGCGCGCAGCCGCCTCCTAGGCCGATGGTCTGGACCGCTTGATCCCCGCTGCGGGACGGGGCATGTCTGGAGGGAAATTCGTCCGCCGCCGCCCGCCCCCGGCCGCGACGGGCCCTGAAGGAGCCAATCACATGTCGCGCACACAGATTTCCGGCCTGTCGGTCGCCACGGTCCTGCACGATTTCATCGTCACGGAAGCTCTGCCCGGAACGGGCGTGACGCCCGAGGCTTTCTTCACCGGGCTCGCCGGCCTGATCCGCGACCTCGCGCCGAAGAATGCGGCGCTGCTGGCGGACCGCGATGCGCTGCAGGAGAAGATCGACGCGTGGCACAAGGCCCGCAAGGGCGACGCCCACGATCCCGCCGCCTACCGCGCCATGCTGAAGGAGATCGGCTACCTGCGCGACGCGCCGGCGTCCTTCGCCGTGCAGACGCAGAACATCGACGACGAAATCGCCCACCTCGCGGGTCCGCAGCTCGTCGTGCCGATGTCGAACGCCCGTTATGCGCTGAACGCCGCAAATGCGCGCTGGGGCAGCCTCTATGACGCGCTTTACGGCACCGACGCCGTCGTCACCGACCCGCCCGGGAAAGGCTATGACAAGACGCGTGGCGACAAGGTGATCGCGGTCGCCAAGACTGCTCTCGACAAGATCGCGCCGCTGGCGTCGGGCTCGCATGCGGACGCATCCGGCTACGCGATCAAGAACGGCGCGCTCGTGCCGGCGCTCGCCAATCCGTCGCAGCTTGCGGGCTGGATCGGCGCGGAAGACGCGCCCAGCATCGTGCTCCTGAAACATAATGGCATACATGCGGAGATCCACGTCGACCGCGCGCATCCGATCGGCCGCGACGACAAGGCCGGCGTCTCCGACGTCGTGCTGGAATCGGCGCTGTCGACCATCATGGACATGGAAGATTCCGTCGCCGCCGTGGACGCTGAGGACAAGACCGAAGTCTATCGTAACTGGCTCGGCCTGATGAAGGGCACGCTGTCCGCCGCATTCCAGAAAGGCGGAAAGACGCTGCAGCGCAGGCTGAATGAAGATCGCGTCTATGACAGCGCGAGCGGCAAGGTGACGTTGCCGGGCCGCAGCCTGATGCTGGTGCGCAACGTCGGCCACCACATGTACACCGATGCGGTCACCGCCGCCGACGGCAAGGAAATTCCCGAAGGCCTGCTCGACGCAGCTGTCAGCATCATGATCGGCATTCACGATCTCAACGGCGACAGCCCGTTCAAGAACAGCCGCACGGGCTCGATCTACATCGTCAAGCCGAAGATGCACGGGCCGGATGAAGTCGCCTACGCCAACGAGATCTTCACCCAGGTCGAGACCATGCTCGGCATGACGCCCAACACCGTCAAGATGGGCATCATGGACGAGGAGCGCCGCACCACGGTCAATCTCGCCGCCTGCATCAAGGCCGCAACGCACCGCGTGTTCTTCATCAACACGGGCTTCCTGGACCGCACCGGCGACGAGATTCATACGTCGATCGAAGCCGGCCCGGTCGTGCGCAAGAACGACATCAAGGGCACGGCGTGGATCAAGGCCTATGAGGACAACAACGTCGACGTCGGCCTCGCCTGCGGCCTGCCCGGCCACGCGCAGATCGGCAAGGGCATGTGGGCGGCGCCCGACCGCATGGCCGACATGCTCGCGCAGAAGATCGGCCATCCGAAGTCCGGCGCCTCGACCGCCTGGGTGCCCTCGCCCACCGCCGCGACGCTGCATGCGCTGCATTATCACGACGTCGATGTCTTTGCGCAGCAGGCGTCGCTGAAGTCGCGCAAGCCCGCCTCGCTGGACGACATCCTGACGATCCCGCTCGCCAATTCCAATTTCGCGCCCGACGACGTGAAGCAGGAACTCGACAACAATTGCCAGGGCATCCTTGGCTATGTCGTGCGCTGGATCGACCAGGGCGTCGGCTGCTCGAAGGTGCCCGACATTCATGACGTCGGCCTGATGGAAGACCGCGCGACGCTGCGCATTTCCAGCCAGCACATCGCCAACTGGCTGCTGCATGGCGTCGTCAACGAAACGCAGGTGATGGAAGCCATGAAGCGCATGGCGGGCGTGGTCGACCGCCAGAATGCGGGCGATCCGCTTTACAAGCCGATGGCGCCAAACTTCGAGGGCCCGGCCTTCGCAGCCGCCTGCGACCTGGTGTTCAAGGGCCGCGCGCAGCCCAACGGCTACACCGAATGGGTGCTCCACGCCCGTCGCCGCGAGGCGAAGGCGCAGGGGTGACTAAAACCCCTCCCCCTTGTGGGGAGGGCGACTCGGGCGAAGCCCGAGCGGGGTGGGGGTCGTGAGGCCTTCATCATCGAGCGCCTCACGACCCCCACCCCTAGCCCCCCCCCCCACAAGGGGGAGGGGAATACGATGCGTCTGTTGGAAACAGTGCGCATCGCTGCGGAGTCGGTATCGGGGTATCGCAGTCCCTCCCCTACCCCTGCACCAGCACGGTCTTGATGTTCACGAACTCCTGGATGCCGAATCGCGCGCATTCACGGCCGTAGCCTGAATGTTTCACGCCCCCGAAGGGCAGTTTCGGATCTGACCGCACGGGCGCGTTGACGAAGCTCATGCCGGCGGCCAGTCGTTCGGCGGCGATCGACTCACCGCGCGCGAGATCGCGCGTCAGCACGCCGGAGCCGAGGCCAAAGGGTGAGTCATTGGCGATGTGGATCGCATCCTCCTCGTCCTTCGCCTCGATCACGGCCGCGACCGGCCCGAAGATTTCCTCGTCATAGGCCGGCTGCCCGGGCCGCACGTCGGTCAGCACCGTCGCCGGATAGAATGCCCCGGGCCCAGCCGGTATCTCGCCGCCGCACAGGATGCGCGCGCCCTTGGCGACGCTCTCCTGCACCTTCTTGTGGATCTCGTCGCGCGCCGCGATGCTTTGCAGCGGCCCGAGCTTTGTCTTCTCGTCGCGCGGATCGCCCATCTCATAGGCGCGCATCGCTGCGACGAAAGCGGTTTCAAAAGCGGCGCGGTTGGCCGACGTGACGATGAAGCGCTTTCCGGCGATGCAGCTCTGTCCGCCGTTGACCATGCGCGCCGTGGCGCACACTTTCGCCGCCGCCTCGATGTCCGCATCGGCGAGCACGATGTAGCCATCGGAGCCGCCGAGTTCGAGCACGGTCTTCTTGATGACGCTGCCGGCGACGGCCGCGACCGACCGGCCCGCCTCCACGCTGCCCGTCAGCGTGACGGCGGCGATGTCGTCGCTGCGGATCAGCGCTTCCATGTCGGCGCCGCGCACCAGCACGGTGCGGAAAACGTCTTCGGGGAAGCCCGCGTCACGAAACAGCGCTTCGAGCGCGAAGGCGCAGCCCGGCACGTTGCTCGCGTGTTTCAGAACGGCGCCATTGCCCGCCATCAGCGCCGGCGCCGCAAAGCGGACCGCCTGCCAGAACGGAAAATTCCACGGCATGATCGCCAGCACGACGCCCAGCGGATTGAATGCGACGAAGGCGCGCGGGCCGCCCATGTCGATCTCCTCGCGCGCCAGGAAGGCGGCGGCGTTCTCGGCGAAGTAATCGCAATGGGCGGCGCATTTCTCGATCTCGGCGCGGCCTTCGGTCAGCGTCTTGCCCATCTCGGAGGTCATCAAGGCGGCGAGGTCGTCGCGCCGTTCGCGCAACAGGCGCGCGGCGCGGCGCATCAGTTCGGCCCGGTGCTCGAAGCTCTCCTTGCGCCACCCGGCGGTCGCCTTGCGCGTCGCCGCCGCAATGGCGAGCGCTTCCTGCGGCTCGTGCAGGCTGTAGCTTTGCCCACTCTGTCCGGTTGCGGGATCTTGCGTGGTGAGGGTCGCGGCCATGTCGGTCTCCGGAGCAGTTGGACGTTCGAACGATCAACAATGAACGCGCGCGAAGGGGGCGCGTCGAAAAGATGAATTTTTTGCGACGCAAGCTGGAACCGGGCGGCGCGAGCGGCGTTCAACTTTCCGCCGCGCGTGTGCGCGCGCCAGTTCATCGGAGCCTGCGTGTTTCCCTCAAAGCCCGGACGGCCCAGCCATACCGCTCGCTGGCACCTTGCAGTCTTCGCCCTCGCCTTGAGCTTGCCGGTTCTGGCTTTCGTCGCGTTCCTTTTGTGGCAGTACACGGCGTCCGAGCGCGCCCGTCTCGAGGGCGGCGCCGGCGCACTTGCAGGCGACGTCGCGATTTCGGTCGATCGCGATCTCACCAGCCTCATGGCCACGCTCGAAGTGCTCGCGCTGTCGCCTTTCCTGCGCGATGGCGACCTCGACGCCTTCCACGAACAGGCGCGTCAGGTCAGTCAACGCCTCGGGGCCGATCCGGTTCTGCGCGATCTCGAAGGCCAGCAGCTCGTCGATCCGCGCCGCGCCATGGCCGAGCCGCTTCCGCGCCAGCGCCTGCCGATCGACGAACGTGTCATTGCGACCCGCAAGTCGCAGGTGTCGGACCTGTTCCTGTCGGACACGACGCGCGAGCAGCAATTCGCCATTGTCGTCCCGGTGATCCGCGAAGACCGCGTGCGCGCCCTGCTGTCCGTGTCGCTGCCGGTTCGCCACGTCACGTCTGTCCTGCAACAGCAGGAAGCGCCGGCGACCTGGACGATCGCGGTCGTCGACCGTCAGGGCAAGATCCTTGCCCGCAACGTCGGGCATGACGACTTCGTCGGTCGCACCGCGAGCAAGGACCTTCTTGAAAACACGAAGGGCCAAAGCGGAACATGGACGGGCACGACGATCGACGGTCGTGAGGTCTTCGGCGCCTACACGCGCGTGCGTCTGTCGGACTGGCGCATCGGCGTCGGCGTCCAGAAGTCGGTGCTCAACCAGTCGCTGACCCGCTCGTTCTGGCTGCTGGCCGGGCTTGGCCTCGCGCTGGCGCTGTTCTCGACCGTGCTCGCGGCCTTTTTCGCCCGTCGCATCACGCAGCCGATGGTCGCGCTGTCGTCGCGCGCCGGCGCGCTCGGACGCGGGCAGCCGGTCGAGCCGCTGTCGACGAGCCTGCGAGAGGCCGACGACGTCGCCCGCGCGCTGGAATCCGCCTCGCTGCAATTGCGCCAGCGCGCCAGCGAGCGCGACCGCGCCGTCGGCGCCTTGAGCGAGGAAACGTCGCGGCTCGATACGCTGAACCGCGCCGGCACGGCGCTTGCCGCCGAACTCGATCTCGAACAGCTCATCACCACGATCACCGAGTCGGCGACGCGTCTGACCGGCGCGAAATTCGGCGCTTTCTTCGAGCGCGCGCCAGCCGGCCCGGACCACGACACCGACGTGTGGACGCTCGCCTCGATCTCCGGCGCGGATCCCGAGCAATTCACGCGCTTCGGCCTGCCCCGCCCGACCGTGCTGTTCTCGGCCACGTTCCGCGCCGAGGGCGTCGTGCGCTGCGCCGACGTCTTGCAGGATCCCCGCTACGGATCGATGGGCGGCATGCCCAAGGGCCACCTGCCGGTGCGCAGCTATCTCGCGGTGCCGGTCATCTCGCGCGCGGCCGAGACGCTGGGCGCGCTGCTGTTCGGACATCCCGAGCCAGGCCGCTTCGGCGACCGTGAGGAATCGCTGATCGTCGGCTTCGCCGGACAGGCGTCGATCGCGCTCGACAATGCGCGGCTGTTCCGCTCCGTGCAGCGCGAGCAGGATCGCTTCAAGGCGGCCGTCGCCGCCGTGCGCGGCGTGTTGTGGACCAATGATTCCGAGGGCCGCATGGCCGGCGAACAGCCCGGATGGAGCACGTTGACCGGACAGACCCGCGATCAGTACCAGGGGTTCGGCTGGTCGTCCGCCGTGCACCCCGACGACCGGCAGGCCTCCGTCGCCGCCTGGCAGGAAGCTGTCGCGGAAAAGCGCACCTTCATCTTCGAGCATCGCGTGCGCCGCCATGACGGCGTGTTCCGCACCTTTGCGATCCGCGCCGTGCCGGTGATCGACGAAAGCGGCGAAATCCGCGAATGGGTGGGCGTCCACACCGACATCACCGAACAGCGCGAGGCGGAAGCGGAGCTGAAGGAATCCAACGAGGAAATCCAGCGCTACGCCTATATCGTCAGCCACGATTTGCGCGCGCCGCTGGTCAACATCATGGGCTTCACGAGCGAACTCGAAGCCGTGACCGAAGAGATGCGCCCGCTGATGGGCGAGAACAAGGAAGCCGACCGTCTGACGACGGACGTGCAGGAATCGCTGTCGTTCATCAAGGCCGCGATCGACAAGATGGACGGGTTGATCAACGCCATCCTGCGCCTGTCGCGCGAGGGACGCCGCAACTTCAAGCCCGAGCCGCTGGATATGGTGAAGCTGCTGCACGGGCTTGCGGATGCGCAGCGCCATCAGGCCGACACAATGGATGCCGAAGTCATCGTGAACGAGATGCCCGACATTGTCGCGGACCGGCTCGCCATCGAACAGATCTTCGG
Organism: Hyphomicrobiales bacterium; assembly: GCA_028290125.1. Classification (GTDB taxonomy): domain Bacteria; phylum Pseudomonadota; class Alphaproteobacteria; order Rhizobiales; family Beijerinckiaceae; genus Terripilifer. The sequence continues at coordinate 9,668 of JAQGKM010000054.1, forward strand.
GAATCTCATCGACAATGCGATTAAATATTCGGCTCCGGGACGGCGCGGCGTGATCGAGATCACGGGCGAACCCTTCGGCTCACGCGTGCGCTTCAGCGTGCGCGACAACGGGCGCGGCATCGCCCCGCACGATCACGCGCGCGTCTTCGAACTGTTCCGCCGCTCCGGGGCGCAGGACAAGCCGGGCGAAGGCATTGGCCTCGCGCATGTGCGCGCGCTCGTGCGCAGCATCGGCGGACGCATCGATCTCACATCCGAGCTCGGGGTCGGCACCACATTCACCATCACGCTGCCCGCGCAGCCCACGCGCGCCCACATGAAGCTGGCCGCAGAATGAACGAACAGGAGAAAGACGTGGAGCCAGTATCCATCGTCATGATCGAGGACGATCCCGGTCATGCGCGCTTGATCGAGCGCAACATCAGGCGCGCCGGCGTCAACAACGAGATCATTCCGCTCGCCAGCGGCACCGCCGCGCTCGAGTACCTGCTCGGGGCCGACGGGTCTGGAGAGGTCAGCCGCCAGCGTCATCTGCTAGTCCTGCTCGATCTCAACTTGCCTGACATGAGCGGGATCGACATCCTGCAGAAGATCAAGGCGAATCCGCACGTCAAGCGCTCGCCCGTGGTCGTGCTGACGACGACCGACGACCAGCGCGAAATCCAGCGCTGCTACGACCTGGGCTGCAACGTCTACATCACCAAGCCGGTGAGCTATGAGGGTTTCGCGTCCGCCATTCGCCAACTCGGCCTGTTCTTCACCGTGATCAAGGTCCCTGAAAATCCATGAGCGATGCGCCTGTCGCCAACGTTCTCTACATCGAGGACGATCCCGGTCTCGGTCAGCTCGTGCGCCGCGCCTTGCAGGCGCGCGGCTACACCGTCGAGCTTGCGACCGACGGGATGGCGGGCCTTGAACGCATCCGGCAGGGCGGCATCGATCTCGTCGCGCTCGACCATCACATGCCCGGCCAGACCGGCCTCGACATCCTGCCGCTGATTCGCGAACTGCCCGACCCGCCGCCGGTGATCTACGTCACCGGTTCGGAAGACAGTCGCGTCGCCGTGGCCGCCCTGAAGGCGGGCGC
>JAQGKM010000056.1 GCA_028290125.1 Hyphomicrobiales bacterium
CCGGGATGAAGATCTCCCACACGCCCGCCTCGTGACGCAGCCGCATCGGATGACGCCGTCCGTCCCACATGTTGAAATCGCCGACGACGCTGACGCGCCGCGCGCTCGCAGCCCAGACTGCGAAGAACGCGCCCTGCACGCCTTCATGCGTCAGCAGTCGCGCGCCAAGCACATCCTCGACTTCGCGCGGACCGATGCCGCGCACGGCGCGCAGATCGTCGTCGCTGAGCACCGACGAGAAACGGTAAGGATCCTCCCGCACGGCTTCGACGCCGCGCGCCTGAACCTTCAGCCGGTAGGCCGGGCGCGACGAGGAATTGATACGCGCCACGAAGAACCCCGCCTCGTGGACGCGTTCCATCGCGACGCTGTCGCCGCCTTCGACGACGACATCGACGTCATCGGCTTCCGGGATGAACGCACGGATCGACCATGCGCCCTCGCCGGCCGGATGCGGCCCCAGCACCGCGAACGGATCGCCGTGCCGCGCTTCGGCAATGGCGTCGATGGCGCCGGAAGACGGCAGGTGCGCCACACTCATGGTTTCTGGCGAAGTCATCACGCCTCCGCTGTGCGATTGAGGATGGCGAGCAAGCCGCCGATCGGAATGCCGATCCATGCCGGACGATGCGACGCCTCATAGCCGATTTCGTAGATCGCCTTCTGGGCGAGGTACAAGTCGAGCAGGCGCCGGCGCGTGTCGGGATCGGCGATCTCGACGCGCGACCCCGCGACCGCGCGGCCGTAGCTGTCGAGGAAGGTGTTGACGACAAGATCGCGCCACAGCATGGCGGCCGCGCGCACGCGCCCGCTATGCTCGACCTGTCGGCCCTCGACGTCGCGCGCCGCAGTCTCGGCGGCGTAATCGAACGAACGGATCATCCCGGCGACGTCGCGCAGGGGCAGATCCTTCGCACGGCGCTCGTCGAGCGACCGCGACGGCTCGCCTTCGAAATCGACGATGAGCACGTCGTCCTTCACGATCAGCACCTGGCCGAGGTGATAATCGCCGTGGATGCGCGTCTTCAGGCCTTCTGGCGCGAGATCGGCCATCTGGTCGTAGAAGCGCAACAGATCTTCGCGGCGTCCCGCAAGCTCTGCGCAGGCGGGATCGCCGTCGCTCTTGCGTTCGACCTGCTTGAGCATGCGCCGCGCTTCCGCACGCCCGCTTTCGATGCGGGCAAGCAGATCGTCCTGCGTGAACGGCTCCGCCGCAAAGGCGGAATCGTCGGTGGGCGTGGCGAGCGCAATGTGCAGTTCACCGGTGCGCTGTCCGAGCATTTCGGCATAGGGCAGGTAATCGGAGAAGACGTCGCGCGGATCGCGCTCCGGCACGTCGCCCGGCAGCGAGAGGGTTTCAAGCCCGCGCTTCAAGGCGTCGATCGTCCAGCCCCAGGCGTCGCCCTGGTTGCGCACATAGCGCTGCAGGATGCCGAGCGCGGTCGGCACGCCCTCGCGATCGATGCGCTCCATGGTGCCCAGCAGCGCGGGCGAGTTCTTGAAGCCCGCGACATTGGTCAGGAAACGGCCGATCTCGACTTCCGGATTGGCGCCCGGCGACAGACGACGATACACTTTCAGCATCATGCGTTCGGCGACGGCGATCGACGTGTTGCTCTGCTCCGCGCCGAGCCTGCGGACATCCGCCTGCGTGACAGGCGCTTCGCCCATCAGGGCTTCGGACCCCGAGAACTTGAGACGCGCGCCTTCGCCGAGCGGCATTTCGCTTTCGTCCACCATGTTCTGCACGAGCGCGGCGCCGAAGGCCGGATCGGAATCGGCGTCGAGCACCATGCCCATGCGGCTGCCACGCCGCACACGCGCGACCGCATAGGGCGGGATCTGCTCGTCGTCGCGATTTTCCTCGACGACCAGCGGCGTGAAGTACATCTGCGTTTCACCATTCCGCAGCGTCACCGACAGGCGAACGAGAAGGAACGTCTTGCCTTCCTTCTCGCGCGGCAGGGCGACGAAGCCCGCGATGTTGACGTTGGCCACGCCAGCATCCTTGCCGGCGAACCAGCGACGCAGCTCCAGGAAGCGCGGCGCGACATTGCGTTCGAACGCCAGGCGCTCGCGGTTTTCCAGCAGCTTGTCGGCGGCGCCGGTGAGCACGAGCGTGAAGAGTTCGGGCGCCGGCATCGGGCCAAAGCGCTCTTCTGCAGCGGTCTTTTCAAGCTGGAACCAGTAGAAGCCGTGGCCCGGAAGCGTCAGCAGATATGGCAAGCCGCCGATCTGCGGGAACACGCTGCCCGCCGACAATTCGACCGGCGTCGCGCCCTTGAACTCGGCGAGATCGAGCTCGACCGCCTGCGGCGCACGCGACATGTTGGCGATGCACAGCAGAGTCTCGTCCTCGAACTCGCGCAGATAGGCGAGCACCTTGCGGTTTCCCGGATACAGGAACCGCAAGCCGCCGCGCGACAGCGGACGACGCTTGCGCCGCACCGCGAGCATGCGACGGGTCCAGTTGAGCAGGCTCGATGCGCTCGCCTGCTGCGCCTCGACGTTGAGGCCCGCAAAGCCGTAGACGGGATCCTGCACGGCGGGCAGGAACAGCCGCGCCGGATCGGCGCGCGAGAAGCCGCCGTTGCGATCGGGCGTCCATTGCATCGGCGTGCGCACGCCGTCGCGGTCGCCGAGATAGATGTTGTCGCCCATGCCGATCTCGTCGCCGTAATACAGCACAGGCGTGCCCGGCATGGTGAGCAGCAGGAAGTTCAGCAGTTCGATCTTGCGGCGATCGTTCTCGAGCAGCGGCGCCAGACGGCGGCGGATGCCGAGGTTGATGCGCGCGCGCCGGTCGTGCGCGTAGAAACTCCAGAGATAGTCGCGCTCCTTGTCGGTGACCATTTCGAGCGTCAGCTCGTCATGATTGCGCAGGAAGATCGCCCATTGCGTGCCCTCGGGAATTTCGGGCGTCTGGCGCATGATGTCGGTGATCGGGTGACGATCCTCCATGCCGAGCGCCATGTACATGCGCGGCATCAGCGG
>JAQGKM010000079.1 GCA_028290125.1 Hyphomicrobiales bacterium
CTGCTGCATCCCCGGTTTCTGCCGCTCGCCATTTCGGCGCTCGTCGGGGTCGCAAGCCTCATCGCCTTGCTGCTGGGACCGGTGTCGTTCGTGGCCGTGCTCGGCTTTTTCGCCGGCGCCGGGCTCACCATGCTGGGCCTGCACGATCTCAGCCAGACGCGGCACGCCGTCCTGCGCAATTATCCGATCTCCGCGCATCTGCGCTTTCTGCTCGAGTCGATCCGGCCCGAGATGCGGCAGTACTTCTTCGAAGACGAAAAGCACGGCCTGCCGTTCAGCCGCGACAAGCGCGCCATCGTCTACCAGCGGGCGAAACTCGAACTCGACAAGCGGCCTTTCGGCACCGCCTATGACGTCTACGCCGATGGCTACGAATGGCTGAACCACTCGCTTGCGCCCAAGCCCATCGCGGCCGGCGGGTTTCGCGTGCGCATCGGCGGGCCCGATTGCGCGCAGCCCTACGAGGCCTCGATCTTCAACATTTCAGCCATGAGCTTCGGCGCGCTCAGCGCCAACGCCATCCACGCGCTGAACGAGGGCGCGCGCAAGGGCGGCTTCGCGCATGACACCGGCGAGGGCGGCTTCAGCCCCTATCATCGCGCCGGCGGCGGCGACATCATCTGGGAGCTGGGCTCCGGCTATTTCGGCGCGCGCCAGCAGGACGGCGCCTTTTCGCCCGAGCGTTTCGCGCAAACCGCAGCCGACCCGCAGGTGCGCATGATCGAACTGAAATTGTCGCAGGGCGCCAAGCCCGGTCACGGCGGCGTGCTGCCGGGCGCGAAAGTCTCGCCCGAGATCGCCGTGACGCGCGGCGTCGCCGAAGGCGAGGATTGCATCTCGCCCGCCAGCCACCCGGCTTTCACGACGCCGCGCGGCATGATGCTGTTCATCGAGCAGCTGCGCAGCCTGTCAGGCGGCAAGCCGATCGGCTTCAAGCTCTGTGTCGGACATGACTGGGAATTCCTCGCCATCTGCAAGGCCATGGTGGCGACCGGGATCTATCCCGATTTCATCGTCGTCGACGGCAAGGAGGGCGGCACCGGCGCGGCGCCGCTCGAATTCCTTGATCACATCGGCAAGCCTCTGCGCGAAGGCCTGAGCTTCGTCAACAATGCGCTGATAGGCATCGGCGCGCGCGACCGCATCAAGCTCGGCGCCAGCGGCAAGATCGCCACCGCCTTCGACATCGCCCGCGCGCTGGCGCTTGGCGCGGACTGGTGCAATTCCGCGCGTGGCTTCATGTTCGCGCTCGGCTGCATTCAATCGCAGTCCTGCCATACCGACAAATGCCCGACGGGCGTCGCCACGCAGGACCCGCTGCGTCAACGCGCGCTGGTGGTGCCCGACAAGGCGCAGCGCGTCGCCAACTACCACCACGCCACCATCGAGGCGCTGGCCGAACTCACGGCGGCGGCGGGGCTCGATCATCCGGGCGGCTTTCACGGCAACTATATTTCGCGACGCGTCTCGCAGAGCGAAGTCGTGACGCTGGCCGATCTCTATCCGCGCCTGTCGTCGGGCGAATTGCTTTCCGGCACGCAGGACGAACGCTTCAAGCGCGCGTGGGCGCTCGCCGATGCCGACAGTTTCGCGCCGCGCGCCTGATCATTTGCCGCCATTGATCTGCTTGATCGCCTCCAGCGTCGCTGGCGGCGTGCGGGCCAGCCGCTCGACGAGCGCCTGCAGTTCCACGCCCGGCACCGGATCGATCTCCAGCTTTTCGCGCTCGGCTTCGGCCAGCGCGGCGGGATCGCGCAGCATGGCCTCGAAGGCGCTGCGCAACAGTGCGACGCGCTCCGCCGGCACGCCTGGCGGCGCGAGCAGCGTCCAGGCCAGCACCGCGTCGGACGTCAGGAACTCCATGATGTCCCGGTCGGCCGGCGATTTCGCAAGATCGACGGCGAGCGGCACGTCTTGCAATTCCTTGTCGCGTGCGGTCGCGAATTGCACGAGGAAGCGGACCTTCCTGTCGTCGTACCATTGCGGCGCGCGCTGCTTCAGCGAGCCGAGCGCCCAGCCGCAATAGCCGCCGACCTCGCCCTTTTCCAGCGCCATGGTGATTTCATTGCCGCCAGGATAGCCGGCCACGATCTTGAATTTGGTGCCCGCGATGTCGTTCAGCGCCTTGGGGAACGTCATGGTGCGCGAGCCCGGCCCCGTGGCGCCGACGATCACCTCGCTCTTCATTGCGTCCGCAATGGTGCGGATCGGCGACGTGTGCCAGACGAGACAGGTAATGTTGTCGCGCGACTTGCCGCCGATCCAGTTGAAGGTTTTCGGGTCGTAGCGCGCCTGCGGATTGCCAAGGATCGATTCCCACACCGTGCCGCCGCCGATGACGCCCAGCACTGTGCCGTCGCGCGCCGCATTGTTGGCGTGATGCGTGGTGGCGACGAGGCTACCGGCGCCGGGCATGTTCTGCACCACGATGGTGGGCTTGCCAGGCAGGAAGCGCGGCATGTGGCGCGCATAGAGCCGCGCCATCTGGTCGTAGGTCCCGCCCGGCGTGAAGCCGACCACGATGGTGACGACCTTGCCTTCGTAGAAGTCGGCCGCCTGTGCGGACGCGCTGGCGCAGCCGAGCAGGGCGGCGGCGAGCCAAAGCTTCATCTTCATTCCACCATCTCCGCGAGCAGGCGCCCGAAGCCCGGCACCGGCTGGCGCAGGCCGAGATGGCGCTGGATATCCCAGCATTGCGAGGGGATGGCGTGCACGACGGGCACGCGGCAGTCGCGTTCCAGAGGCTCGACAATGTCGAGCGTGCGCCACGCCGGCCCGAGCATGTAGATCGCCTGGGCGGTCGGATGCTTGCGCATGTGTTCGCGGATCCAGCTGTAGATCAGCTGGCTCGAATATTCCTGCACCTTCTGGAACGGCACGTCGAGACCGACCATGTCGAGCGGATCGAGGCCAGCGTCGCGGAAATATTGCGCGTAGATCTCGTTGATCGATCCGCCGAAGTAGGAAAAGCCGACGAAGCGCTGCGCCTGCAGCGCGCGCAGCGCATCGACATGCGTGGTGCCGGACGTGAACACCGGCACCTTGTAGTCGCGTTCCCATTCCTTGATCAGCGCAGCCTCGCCTTCATAGCCCAGCACCATGAAGGGCGGCGCGCCCGAGGGATTGATGACATCGACGCCGATCTCGGCGAGCTTTGCGACGTTGACGCGATAGCGGTTGATCGCCTCCTTGAATTCATCCTGCGTGCCGCGCTCGATTTCGGCGAAGAGCGGGATCACGCCGACGCCGTCGGGCAGCATCTTGATGAGCTCTTCCATGCCGCCGGGGCGGTAGGTCGGGCGGACAAGCCCCACGGTCCCGCGCCATGATGAAAAGGACATGCGGTTTCCCTCTTTCTGAAGCTCAGGGCGCGCCGCTGATGCGGCGCACGCGGGCGATGACGTCGGGCGGGCTCGCGTAGGCGCGCGCCACCACGGCGGCGATTTCCTCGCCTGCGGTGAATTGCACTTCCATGTTGCGTCGCGCCGCCTCGGCGAGAAAATCCGGATCCATCATCATCTGGGCGAAGGCGTGTTGCAGCAGCGCGAGGCGCTCCGGCGCGAGGCCCGGCGGGGCGATGAAGGGACGACCGGCGAGTTGCGGCGCAAGCAGCAGTTCGGCCGCCGCGCGATCGCCCGGTTCATGCAGCGCATCGAAGATCAGCGGAACGTCGGGCAATTCCGGATGCTTCTTCAAGGCGAGCTGCACCAGCAGATGCACTTTCTTCTGCGCCAGCCAGTCCGGCTTGGTGGATTTGAACGTCGACCAGAACAGCGCCGGGTAGCCCTCGATCTCGCCTTTTTCCAGGGCGAGCATCGCCTGCCCCGCGCCGGCATAGCCGGTGATGAGACGGATCTTCGCGCCGGCGAGATCCGTGAGCGCACGGGCGTAATTGGCGCTGATCGAACCGATGACGCCGGCCATGATCGTCTCGCGCTGGCGCAGGTCCTCGAGCGTCGCCGTCGGTGACGTGACCCACGTGAAGGCGAGCGCCACTTCGCTGTTGGCGGAGCCGATGTAGCCGAGTTTCGTCGCGTCGAACTGTTCCCCGCCGGGCGCCACCAGCGGCTGGAACGGCACGGTGTTCTGCACCTGCGCGATGGTGGTCCCGTCGCGCGGCGCGATGCGCGCGAGATAGTTGGTGGCGACGATGCCGCCGGCGCCGACCATCTGCTTCACGAGGATATTGGGCCGCCCGGGAATCTGCTTGCCCAGATGCGCGGCGACGAGGCGCGCATAGGCGTCATAGCCGCTGCCTGCCTCCGAGCCGACGATCATGTCGATCGTACGGCCCTTGTAGAAGGCGTCGGGCGCCTGCGCCTGCGCGCAAGACAGAGCCGCCGCCCATGCGCATGAAAAAGCGAACGCGCGCCAGCCAGCGGCTTTGCCCATGGTCCCCTCCCGTCATCGCCGGACGCGTCTGTCGCGCGTTACGGCCTCGTCACGTCATGCGGTGTAGTTGCCATACTTGATGAGATTGGCCTTCTGGGCCTCGTTGCGCGGTGGCAGCTTGAAGAGCCGCGCGGCGGTGCCGCCCAGAATGTTGTGCTTGGCCTTTTCCGACAGGAACGGCAGGTCGTAGATCGTCGACGGCAAGTCGAAATCCCAGTGCGGATAGTCGGAGGCGTACATGAGTTGCGTTTCGGCGTTCATCATCCGGAACGTGCACTCCAGCGCTTCCATATCCTGGATTTCCATCGGCTGCGTCGAATAGAACATGTCGCGCATGTAGTCCGACGGCTTCTTC
>JAQGKM010000082.1 GCA_028290125.1 Hyphomicrobiales bacterium
GTGCATTATCTGCCTGCGCTGCTGCGGGAATTTCGCGCGTCGCATCCGGCGGTGTCGGTGCGCATCTACGACAATTCGGCGACGGAAATCTGCGATCTGGTGCGCAACGGCACGGCGGAGTTCGCGCTGACGCTGTCGTCCGACACGCATCCCGATCTCGAAGTGAAGCCGCTGATGAAGGAGCCCTTCGTGCTGCTCTGCCCGAAGACGCATCCCATTGCGCGGGGCGGGCAGGTCAACTGGAGCGACCTCGCGGGTCTTCCGCTGGTGCGCACGAGCCGTCAGGCGGGCAACCGGCTGCTCATCGACGATGCGCTCGGGCCGCGCCGCGACCAGCTCGACTGGCGCTGGGAGGTGCTGCACATCGCCACCGCCGCCAGCATCGCGCGCTCGGGCGTCGGCCTCACGGTGGTGCCGCGCCTCGCCACCGACGGCATCGACATGGAGGGGCTGGTCGCGCTGCCGCTCAACAACCCGGGCGTCACGCGCACCATCGGCATCCTGTCGTCGCGCGAGCGGCCTTTGACTCCGACGGCGGAGGCTTTCCGCGCCTTGGTCGAGCGGATGGTGAAGGCGGATTCGCTGGCGCGTGCAAAGCCCGCCACGCCCCGGTTGCGGCGCGCCTGAACGGCGCTCATCAATGGGCGTAAAGCCCTCATTTGTATTGCTTTGACGTCTGTCGCATGGTCCGTTCGACGAAGACCAGAAGAATGAGTGCAGGGATGAAAATCGCACTGATCGGCTATGGCGAAGTAGGGCAGATTTTCGCACGCGAATTGCTTGGCAATGGCGTCAGTGAAATGCGGGCTTACGACATTCTGTTTGCAGACGCTGCGCGCAGCGAAAGCCAACGCGCGACCGCGAGGCGCGACGGCGTCAGGCTCGCCGAAACCGCCCGCGCGGCGGCCGCCGGCGTCGATGTCGTGATCTCCGCGGTCACGGCCGCGTCGGTGAAGGACGTCGCCGCCGAGGCCGCGACCTATCTCGCCGCGGGACAATATTTCCTCGACGTCAATTCGGCCTCGCCCGGCACCAAGACGGAAGCTGCGAAGATGATTGCGCCGTCCGGCGCGCATTACGTCGAAGGCGCCGTGATGGCGCCGGTGCCGGGGCCTGGCATTAAGGTGCAGATCCTGGGCGGCGGACCGAAGGCGGAAGAACTGGCGCCGAGCCTCAATGCGCTGGGCATGAACATCCGCCCCGTCGCCGTCGAATATGGCCGCGCGTCAGCGATGAAACTCTGCCGCTCGATCATGATCAAGGGCATCGAGGCGCTGATCGTCGATTGCGCCAAGGCTGCGAAGGAGTGGAACGTCGAGGACGAAGTCTTCGGCTCGCTTGACGCCAGTTACCCGTCGATCGACTGGCGCAAACTCTCGGTCGACATGGCCGGTCGCGTGCGCCAGCACGGCGTGCGGCGCGGCGCGGAAATGCGCGAGGCCGCGATGATGGTCGAGGATCTCGGCATGAACAACGAACTGGAACAAGCGGTCGCGGGCGCGCAGGAACGCGGCGCCGGCAAGGCCGGACTTTGAGGAGCATACGAGTGACCGATTACACGCCGACGATTCCCGGCCCGGACCCCGACACCAAGACGCCGAAATTCAAGCTGCCGCCCAACAGCTGCGACGCGCATTGCCATATCTTCGGGCCGGGTGACAAATATCCTTACGCGCCCGATCGCACCTACACGCCGCCCGACGCGCCGCTCGAAGCCTTCCGCAAGCTGCACGAGATTCTCGGTGTCGAGCGCGCCGTCATCGTCAACGCCAGCGCGCATGGCGTGGACAACCGCGTGGCGCTCGACGCCATCGCGCAGTCGAACGGCGCCTATCGCGCAGTGGCCAATATCGACGGCACGATCACCGAGAAGGGCCTTCGCGAGCTGGACGAAGGCGGCTTTCGCGGCTGCCGCTTCAACTTCGTGCGGCATCTCGGCGGCGTGCCGGACATGAAGGTGTTCGAGCGCATCATCGCGATGATCGCGCCGCTCGGCTGGCACGTGAACCTGCATTTCGATGCGATCGACCTGCCGCAATATGCGACCATGCTGGAAAAGCTGCCGGTCACCTACATCATCGACCACATGGGTCGCGTGAAAGCCTCGGACGGGCTCGAGCAGGAGCCGTTCCGCATTCTGGTCGATCTGTTGAAGAACGATGAGAAGTGCTGGGTGAAGGTGTGCGGCTCGGAGCGCGTGTCGTCCGCCGGTCCGCCCTTCCACGATTCCGCGCCATTCGCCGCGAAGCTCGTCGAGACGGCGCCCGACCGTTGCGTGTGGGGCACCGACTGGCCGCATCCGAATGTGAAGTCGATGCCGAACGACGGCGATCTCGTCGATCTCGTGCCGCTGTTTGCAAGAGACGCCGCGACGCAGCAGCGCATTCTGGTCGACAACCCGGCGCGGCTTTACGGGTTTTGAAACGCGTCATTGCGAGGAGCCGAAGGCGACGCGGCAATCCATCTGGCGATCGCCAAGGATGAATTGCTTCGTCGCTACGCTCCTCGCACTGACAAATGAGATGGCCCCGCGATTTGCGGGGCCATCTGTGACTCAATCGTCGCGCAGCGTGCCGGCGTAGGCCGCGAAAGCGCTGGCGCAGAAGCCACCGATGAGCAGCGCGATCACGCTCCAGAGCGAAGCGTACATGGCGCCCTTGCGGGCCTTCTCGGCGGTCGCCTTGGCGGTGTTGATCGCATCGTCGATGCGCTTTTCGGCGTCGGGCTGCGACAGGCCGGTACGCGTCGCAATCATCTGCGCAACATAGGCCTTGTCGTCCTGCGGCAGGGTTCCGGTCGTCACGGCGTTGGCCATGATACGGCCGACCTCGGCGCGGGCGTTCTGGTCATTGGCGTCCGGCGAAGGACGATCGCTGCGGAACAGACGATCGAGCATCATCGTCGAACTGGCGTTGGAGCCGACGCCGCTCTGCTGCACGGCGCTCTGCGCCGCCGGTCCGAACGCCGACGCGGCAGACTGCGCGCCCGTGCCGATGGCCGACGTCAGCACCGAGCCGATCAGGAAGCCGCCGATCAGAATGCCGACCGCCCATGACAGGAAGCCATGCGCGGTGTCGCGGAAGTAGACTTCATCCGTATGCAGGCCCGTCCAGCTCGTGCGGAGGCGACCGGCGATGTAGCCGCCGACCGACGAAGCCAGCGCGTGCACGGCGATCAGCCAGGCGGCGCTGAGCAGCGTGAAGGTCGTCGCGGAGACGCCCGAGTTCGGGTACGGCGACACGGCGGCGAAGC
>JAQGKM010000106.1 GCA_028290125.1 Hyphomicrobiales bacterium
TGACGGCTGGCTACATCGTATGCGTACGGCGTTCTTCCGGATCGAGCGGGCCTTCGTCGTCCCAGCCGCTGCTGGAGCGTGGCGCGCGGGGCGGGCGGGCGCGGTTCATGAAGGCGCGCGCCAGCGATCGCAGCGGCGCCGCGAGGCGGTTCATGTCCTCGACGCGGGCGACCAGCGTTTCACCACGCGTCAGTTCGCGATCGAGCGCCGCCATGGTGCGGGCGTAGGCCGGATCATTATCGTCGAACCAGGTGTCAAGGATGCGGGCCCAGGCGAGCACGAGGCCTTGCAGCTTCACCGAGCCGACGGCGCCTTCGGAGGAAATGTCGGACGCCTCCAGCATGAAGCGCATCGAATTCAGCGCGACCTGGTTGAGCGCCGCCGCGGAAATCGGATCGCGCTTCGCCCATTCCATGATCGCGCGCATCGCCTCGCGGTGCGGAGCCATCGCGTCGAGCCGGCGCATCAGCACGTCGAACAGCCGCTCCTTGGCGGGCTCGGCCATCAGGTCGTTCGTCGTGCCGTCGAGCACCTGCTTGTCGAGCATGCGCGACCACGCGCCCAGCACGGCGCCCTTCGACGGGAAGGCGTCGCGAAACTGCGACAGCGTCACGCCGGCGCGGGTGGCGACGTCGGAGATCGAGATGTCTTCCCAGCGGCGCTCGGCGGCGAGCGCCAGCAGGGCCTCGACGATGGCGGCGCGCTTGTCGGAAGGGGGCGCCTTGGCGCTTTGCGGACGGTCGGGACCGAGGTCGGCCTGGTCGGGCGCGCCGAGCGCCGCTTCAGCCTCGGCTGCCGCCTTCAGCGGGTCGGACTTCAGCGGGTCTGGCTGTGCGTTCAAATCCACCATGGCGGCGTCCTCGTCTCGTCTGACCCCAAAGGCCTCGTGACCCTATCTAGGCTTCGCCGACGCAACGTCCAAGGGGAGATGACGCGTGTTGCGCGTCAGCCGGACAATTCACCGGCGCGCCGCAGCGCCGCCGCGACCGCGTCGCGCATCAAGGGATCGAGACCGTCCGCGGCCATCAGCACGGACAGCGCGGCAGCGGTCGTGCCGCCCGGCGAGGTGACGTTCTCGCGCAGTTTTGCGGGCGCGATGTCGGCCGACTGGCGCATCAACTCGCCCGAACCCTCGACCGTCGCGCGCGCCAGGCGGGCCGCGAGATCGGCCGGCAGGCCCGCAGCTTCGCCAGCCTTCGCCAGGCATTCGGTAAGGTAGAAGACATAGGCAGGACCGGAGCCCGAGACGGCCGTCACGGCGTCGATCAGGCTTTCGCTGTCAAGCCATTCGACGGCCCCGACGGCGCCGAGCAGCGCGTCGGTCATCGCCCGTTGGTGCGCCGTGACAGCGGCGCTGGCGGCGACGCCGGTGATGCCGCGCCCGATCGCGGCGGGCGTGTTGGGCATGGCGCGCACGATCGCGCCAGCGGCGGGCAGGCGGGCGGCGATATCGGCGATGCGCTTGCCGGCCAGGATGGAAATCACCAGCGTACCGGGGCCGGTGAGCGGCGCCAGCGACGGCGCGGCGCTGTCGAGCATCTGCGGCTTCACCGCAAGGATGAGAACCTCGGCCGGCGTCAGGCTCTCAGCCGGCGGGTTGAGCGCGACGCCATGGCTTGCGCAGAGCGCCGTGAGTTCGCCGTAGGGCGCCGGCTCCAGGATGGTGATCGCGTCGCCGCGCAGGCCCATGGCGAGCCAGCCCGATAACATGGCGGAGCCCATGCGTCCCGCGCCGACCAGAGTGAGCGACGCGGGAAGGGCTTTGGTTTCGTGCGACATCAGGCTTCGCCGAGGGTCTCGAACATGGCCGATTCCAGCGCTTCGCGGGCGGTCTTGCCCGCCCACATGACGAACTGGAACGACTGGTAATAACGCTCGCACGCCGTGACGGCTGCATTCAGCACGGCTTCGCACTGCTGCGGGGTCGGCTCGGCGCCGCCCGACAGGATAATGGCGTGGCGGAAGATCACCACGTTCTCGGATTCCCACAGTCCGAAATGGCCGACCCACAATTGCTCGTTGATGAGCGACACGAGGGCATGCACTTCGGCGCGGCGACGCTCGGCGATCTTCACATCGAAGGCGCAGGCGACGTGCAGGGATTCGACATTCGGCAGCCAGGTGAACGCGACATGGTAATCGGTCCAGCCGCCGCCGACCGAAATCGATATTTCGTCATCGTCTTCGCGGTCGAAACGCCAGTCGTTGACGGAGGCAATGCGCTCGACCACATCGACCGGATGTTCGGTGCGTTCGAGTTCGACATGCATGGATGACATAGGCGGGTGCCTTGGGACCAAAGGGGCTGAACGCGGTGTGACTCGAAACAAAGACGCGAGATCGCAACCCGGAGCGCAGCACGCTTGACTCTCTGTCGAGGCCCAAGCGAATCACTTCACACTTCGAATATACGCCACTCGGTCCGGACGCCTAGTGGCTGCGTCCGGTGAGGTGCAAGGTCTTGGATTCGTGCCGTTTCGTCCATCGCGTCGGCAGGCATGTCCACAGATCATCCAGTTACGCTTGTGAGTCAGAATGTCACGTGTGACTCAAAAGACTCAAATTGACGGATCGACGCCCGCATCGTTCTGCGGATCGGCGCCGAGTTTCGCTTCAAGCGCCGCGATGCGCGCTTGCAGACGCTCGTTTTCGTCGCGCGCCAGGATCGCCATGTCGCGCACCGCTTCGAATTCTTCACGCGTGACGACATCCATCGTCGACAGCAGTCGCTCCAGCTGCGTGCGCATGACGGTTTCGGCTTCGCGCTTCACGCCTTGCGCCAGTCCGGCGGCGTCCGTCATCAGACGGGCCATGTCGTCGAGGATGGGATTGCGGGTCTGGGGCATGACGTGTCTCTCTGGTGGGGTTGCTTCTTTTCGCGCCTCGGGCGGGTTCGCGCAAGGGGCCGCAGCAGAGGTGTGAACGCGTTCGGTCAAGCCTCGCCTTGACGCTTCCTGCGCCCGGGCGCATCAGATTTGCTCCCGAGACGTCAAGTGAAGACCCGATGCCTTTTTTTGTCCTTCCCTATCCGGTGATCGATCCGGTTCTCATCAACATCGGGCCGCTGCCTATCCGCTGGTATGCGCTCGCCTATATCGCCGGCCTGATCGGCGGCTGGTGGCTGGCGCGGCGCATCGTGGTGCAGGCGTCGCTCTGGGGCGAGCGCGCGCGCCCGGCGCCCGCGAGCCTCGACGACATGCTCGTCTATGCGGCGCTCGGCGTCGTGCTCGGCGGCCGGCTCGGCTATGTGCTCTTCTACAATCCAGCTTTCTTTCTCGCCCATCCGCTGTCGATTCCGGCCGTTTGGGAGGGCGGCATGTCGTTTCACGGCGGGCTTGCGGGCGCGACGCTCGGCTTGTGGCTTTTCGCGCGGCGCATGAAGGCGCCGTTGCTGTCGGTGTTCGATCTTACCGCATGCGTGACGCCGATCGGGATCTTCTTCGGGCGGCTCGCCAATTTCATCAAGCCGGAACTGTGGGGCCGCCCCACCGACGTCGACTGGGCGATGGTGTTTCCCGATGCTGCGGCAGGTCCGTTCGCGCGTCATCCGAGCCAGCTCTACGAAGCCGCGCTGGAAGGCGTCGTGCTTTTCCTCGTGCTGCTGGTCGCGCGCCGGATGGGCGCGCTGCGTCGCCCGGGTCTCGCGACCGGCATCTTCGCCATCGGGTATGGCGTTGCGCGCATCATCTGCGAGTTCTTCCGTGAGCCGGATGCGCAACTCGGCTTTCTGTTCGGCGGCGCCACGATGGGCATGGTGCTGTCGCTGCCGTTGATCGTGGCGGGCGTCGGCTTTCTCGTTCATGCGCTGCGCCGTCGCGCGAGTGTGCTCGCGTGAGCGCGCTCGGAAAGATCCTGCGCGAGTCGATTGCGCATGACGGGCCGATGCCGCTCGACACTTTCATGGCCGTGGCGCTCGGCCATTCGCAGCACGGCTATTACATGACGCGCGATCCGTTCGGCGCGGCCGGCGATTTCATCACCGCGCCTGAAATCTCGCAGATGTTCGGCGAATTGATCGGCCTGTGGGCCGCCGAAACGTGGGCGCTGCTCGGCGCGCCAGAACGAGTGCATCTCGTGGAGCTCGGTCCCGGTCGCGGCACGCTGATGCGCGACGCCTTGCGGGCCGCGCGCGTGTCGAATGAGTTTTGCGCGGCGCTCGACGTGCATCTGGTCGAAACCAGCCCCGTGCTGATGCAGGCGCAGAAGGATCAACTCGCGCAGGTCGCGGTGAACGTGACGTGGCACGCCTCGTTCGACAGCGTGCCGGACGGTCCGGCGATCGTCATCGCCAATGAATTCTTCGACGCCTTGCCGGTGCGCCATTACGTGAAGACGCAAGAGGGCTGGCGACAGCGGCTGGTCGGGCTCGACGCGCAGGGCGCGCTCGCCTTCGGTCTGGCGCGCGAGACGGAAGCCCTGATCACTGCCGATGCGCCGGAGGGATCAATTCTCGAACTCAGCCCGGTCTCGCAATTGCTGATGACGCAGATTGCGCGGCGGGTCGCGCAGGGCCAGTCCGCAGCGCTGGTGATTGATTACGGGCATGTCGAGACGGGGTTGGGCGAAACGTTGCAGGCGCTGAAGCAGCACCGCCGCGTCGATCCGCTGGCGGAGCCTGGCGAAGCCGATCTCACGGCGCATGTCGATTTTGCAGCGCTGGCGCGGGCCGCTTCCGCCGCTGGCGCGCAGCCGCTCGGGCCCGTGACGCAGGGCGAGTTTCTGATGCGGCTTGGGCTCGCGCAGCGCGCTGACGCCTTGAAGCGCAAGGCGACCGACGCGCAGGCGCATGACATCGACCTCGCGATGGCGCGGCTCGCGACCGAGCGCGTCGGCGAGGCGCCGGGCATGGGCCGCCTGTTCAAGGCGCTCGCCATTACGCCGCCAGGAGCCCCGGTCTTGCCGGGCGTTGTTCGGAGCGCAGGATCATGAGCGCACAGCGGATCGAATGCGACCTGCTCGCAGAAAGCGGCGTGGCGCATGGCTTTTTCACGCGTCAGGGCGGCGTCTCGACGGGCGTCTACGCAAGCCTCAACGGCGGGCGTGGCTCGCGCGATGCGCCCGAGGCCGTGTCGCAAAATCTCGCCCTGATGGCGGATGCGCTCGGCGTCCGCCCCGAGAACTTTCTTGTCCCTTACCTGACGCATTCGCCCGATTGCATGATCGTCGACGCGCCCTTCGGCGCCGACCGTCCGCGCTGCGATGCGCTGGTGACGACGACGCGCGGACTCGCTCTGGGCGTGACGGGCGCCGATTGCGGGATCCTTCTGTTCAGCGACGCCAGCGCAGGCGTCATCGGCGCCGCGCATGCGGGCTGGAAGGGCGCCTTCACGGGCGTGCTGGAAACGACATTGCAACGCATGGAAGAAGCGGGCGCGTCGCGACCCGCCATCCGCGTTGTGCTGGGACCGACGATCGCCAGGGACTCGTATGAAGTCGGCGCCGAATTCCGCGACCGTTTCCTCGCGCAGAACGCAAGAAATGCACGGTTCTTCGGCCTATCTCGCAACGCCGGGCATTTCATGTTCGATCTGCCGGCCTATATCGGCGCGAAGCTCGCGGCCGAAGGCGTCGGCGAATTCCGCAATCTGGCGCTCGACACTTATGCGGATGAAGAGCGCTTCTATTCCTACCGGCGCTCGGTCCATCGCGGCGAGCCCGATTACGGACGCCTCGTCGCGGCGATTGCACTGGCGTGAGGCTTCTTTCGTCACCGCGCGAATTTTGCAGATTCACCAATTCGCTGATCGCATTTTGTCGTGTGACGCATTCCTTTCCCCCTCCCCCTTGAGGGGAGGGCGACTCGCCGAAGGCGAGCGGGTGGGGGTCTACGCCATTTTCCGATGATCCGTGTGGGAGGCGTCCTGCAAGCGCCTCACGACCCCCACCCCTAGCCCCTCCCCTCAAGGGGGAGGGGAATTCCAGTCGTCACTTGCGGGCTTTATCGACAAGCGAATGGGTGCATCTGCACAGCAATCACGCCCCTACAGCGGGCGCGCTACGAACATCATGCGCGACTGGTTGTGGCCGATGTTGGTCGCGGACCGTTCGGCGCGATAGCCGTGCGCGGAGAACAGCGTCTCGATGTCTTCTTCCGCATAGCGCGTGAGGCCGATTTCCTGCCGCAGCTTGCGATATTCGGAGAAGGCCGTCGCCGCGAGGCCAGTCAGCGCCGGCAGCAGGAAGCCGCCCTGCGACGCGAAGGTCAGCAGCGCGCGCGTGTCGTCGACGAAGGTCGCTGACTCGGGGATGACGTCGGCGACGACCAACATGCCGGTCGGCTTCAGCTTGCGCCGCGAAAGGTCGAGCAGCGCCTCGAACTCCTGGTGGGTGAGATACTGGATGACCGAATTGGCGACGATCACGTCCAGCGAATGATCGGTCATGGCGTCGAGCGCCTCGGTCGACAGCACGACGATGCGCTCGTTGCGGCCGAAGCGGACACGCAGCCGGGCCTGTACGTTGGGCGCGGCATCGTAGAGGTAGAGCATGGCGCAGCGACGCGCGACGAGTTCTGCTGTTTCAGCTTCGCCGCAGCCGTAATCCAGCACACAAGCATCGGGTGTCGGAACGAGAGCGGCGATGTCTTTCGCGATCCGATCGTAATGGAGGGCGCGGTGCCGCTCGTTCACGTAAATCGAATGCGTGCCGTTCCAGAATTCGCGCCAGTTCATTTCCGTCCCGCGTGCATTAAGTCTCCCTGTCTAGCATGACGGGGACCGGAAGTCGCCTGCATCGCGGCTCTTTGAACGCAGCGCGGAGTGCTAAGCTTTTGGCTGCGCGAGCGCCTTGCCCTGCATCATCTCGACGAAGCGATGAAACAGGTAGTGGCTGTCGCGCGGGCCGGGCGAGGCTTCAGGATGATGCTGCACGGAAAACGCCGGGCGATCCGTCAGCGACAGGCCGCAGTTCGAGCCGTCGAACAGCGAGCGATGCGTCTCGACGGCGTTGGCGGGCAGCGTTTTCGGATCAACCGCGAAGCCGTGGTTCATCGAAACGATCTCGACCTTGTCGGTCGTGAAATCCTTAACGGGATGGTTCGCGCCGTGGTGGCCCTGATGCATCTTCTCGGTCTTCGCGCCGACGGCGAGCGCCAGCATCTGATGGCCGAGGCAGATGCCGAACGTCGGCACCTTGTTGTCGAGCAGGCTCTTGATCACCGGAACGGCGTATTTGCCGGTTTCGGCCGGATCGCCGGGGCCGTTCGAGAGGAACACGCCATCGGGTTTCAGCGCCATGATGTCTTCGGCGCTCGTCGTCGCGGGAACGACGGTGACTTCGCAGCCCGCATCGGCCAGCAGGCGCAGAATGTTGCGCTTCACGCCGTAATCAATGGCGACGACGTTGAACTTGCGGTCGGTGAGTTCGCCGTAGCCTTCGCCAAGTTTCCAGGCGGTTTCTTTCCAGACATAGCGCTGCGCGGCGGTGACGCCGGGCACGAGATCCATGCCGT
>JAQGKM010000154.1 GCA_028290125.1 Hyphomicrobiales bacterium
GCGTCACGCTCGGCGAGGCCGACGGATTCGAGCAGGATCAGCAGCTGCTTCGAGGCTTCCTTGACCTCGACGACGTCGCCCACGCGGACCTGGAAAGAGGCGATGTTGACCTTCTTACCGATGACCATGACGTGGCCGTGGTTGTAGAACTGGCGGGCGGCGAACGGCGTCGGCGCGTATTTGGCGCGGTAGACGACCGCGTCGAGACGGCGCTCCAGGAGCGCGACGATGTTGTCGCCCGAGTCGCCCTTCATGCGATTGGCTTCCTGAGAGTACTTGCGGAACTGCTTTTCGGAAATGTTGCCGTAATAGCCCTTGAGCTTCTGCTTGGCGCGCAGCTGCGTGCCGAAGTCGGACATCTTGCCCTTGCGGCGCTGGCCATGCTGGCCGGGGCCGTACTCACGGCGATTCACGGGGCTCTTCGGGCGGCCCCAGATGTTCTGGCCCATGCGGCGGTCGAGCTTATACTTTGACTGTGCGCGCTTCGTCATCGCGGTTCCTCTGGTCTTCGGTTCAAACCGGCGAGCGAGAAACGGCGGGCGCGCGCGAAAAGGCCCCAAGGGCCTTGCGCCGTCCGATCCGCGTCCCTCCAGCCGGGCGCCGGAACTCCGGCGGCTGAGGAACGCGCCCTCCTCTGCCCCGAGGGGCCGACAGGTCTCTCACCAGAAACGGGAAAGGCCACGGGTGCGTCAATGCGAGAGCGCCCGGGAACGGGCGTCTGCACCGGCGTTCAATAGGCGGCGCTCGGCTCCAAGTCAATCGGCAGCGCTTTAAAGACGGAAAAACGGCTTGGGCCTCCCGCTCCGGCGCCCGTTTTGCATGCAGAATGACATTGCCAAGCCACCTGTTGGAGAGCCGACATGTTTGACCATCGCGCCGAACTCACCCGCCGACATCTCCTGCAGGGAGCGAGCGCGGCGACCGCCGCAGCCTTCCTGACGACCGGCGAAACCTTCGCCCAGGCCCGCTCCGAGACGCTGCTCGTGGTGCAGGAACTCGGCCCCAACAGCCTCGACATGCAGGGCGTGGGCTCAAACCAGACCGTCAACGGCCTGTCGTGGAACTGCTACGACAGGCTGATGACCTATGGCGCCAAGACGCTGGCGGACAGCACGCCCTCCTACGACCGGATGACGCTCGCGCCCGAACTCGCCGAGAGCTGGGAGGTCGCCCCCGACGGCATGTCGTGCACCTTCAAGCTCCGCAAGGACGCGCTGTTCCACGACGGCACCCCCGTCACCGCGAAGGACGTGAAATGGTCCTTCGACCGCGCGGTGAAGATTGGCGGCTTCCCGACCTTCCAGATGTCGGCCGGCTCGCTGGAAAAGCCCGAGCAGTTCGTCGTCGTCGACGACCACACGTTCCGCGTCGACTATCTGCGCAAGGACAAGATGCTGCTGTTCAACCTCGCGGTGGTCGTCCCCTTCGTCATCAATTCGGAGCTGGCGAAGAAGAACGCGACCGAGCAGGATCCGTGGGCGGCTGCGTGGCTGAAGAACAACGAGGCCGGCGGCGGCGCCTACAAGGTCGAGAGCTGGAAGCCCGGCAGCGAGACCATCCTGTCGCGCTTCGACGGATGGAAGAGCGGACCGTTGCCGAAGATCCGCCGCATCATCGCGCGCGACGTGCCCTCCTCGGGCACGCGTCGCGCCATGCTGGAGCGCGGTGACGCCGACCTGTCGACGGGTTTTCCGCCCAAGGACTTCGACCAGCTCATCAAGGAGAACAAGGTCAAGGTCGTGGCGGTGCCGATTCCCAATTGTCTCTGGTACGTCGCGCTCAACACATCCAAGCCGCCGTTCGACAATCCCAAGCTCCGTCAGGCCGTCGCCTGGGCGATGCCCTATGCGGACATCCAGTCTGCGGCGTTCTACAATCGCGCCGTGCCGATGTTCGGCGGGACCGAGACGGTCGAAAAGGCTGTCTGGCCGCAGCCTTTCCCCTATGTGACAAATCTCGACAAGGCGAAGGCGCTGATGGCGGAAGCCGGCTTCGCGCAGGGCCTCGACACCGTGCTGGCGCTCGACGTCGGCACCGCGACGGTCGGCGAGCCGACCGCCGTGCTGATCCAGGAAAGCCTCTCGAAGATCGGCATCCGCGCCACCATCGACAAGATTCCCGGCGCGAACTGGCGCACCACGCTGAACAAGAAAGAGCTGCCGATGGCGCTCAACCGCTTCAGCGGCTGGCTCGATTATCCGGAGTATTATTTCTACTGGAATTTCCACGGCAACAATTCGATCTTCAACATCTCGGCGTACAAGAACCCCGAGATGGACGCGCAGATCGAGAAGGCGCGCTTCACCACCGACCCGGCCGAATACGACGCCGCCGTGAAAGCCTTCATCGCGCTGTGCATCAAAGATGTGCCGATCGTGCCGCTGAACCAGCCCTTCCACGACGTCGCCATGCCGAAGAATGTCGCGGGCTACGAATTCTGGTTCCATCGCGAACCGGACTTCCGGCAGTTCACGAAGGCGTAAGGCTCGATCATGACTCGTCCGGGACTGCCCCTTGTGACCCGCCGGCTTTTTGTCGGCGGGCTCGCCACCGCGCCTTTGCTGCTCGGAGCTTCCGCCCGCGCGGCGGAGGCGAAAACGATCGCCGCACTTTTCGCGGGCAGCACGACGGATCGCGGTTTCATGCAGGCTGGCTTCCAGGGCCTGCGAACGGCGGCGGAAAGCGCTGGTGCGCGTTTCACGTTCACCGAAGGCGTCAAGCCTGAGAAGGATCTGCTGGTCGAGGCGCTGCGAAGCCTCGCTCGCACCAAGCCCGATCTCGTCGTCGCCCATGGCGGCCAGAACAACGCAGCCGCGCAGCTTGTGGCGGCGGAATTTCCCGACGTTCTGTTTGCGGTGACGCAGGGCAATGTCACCGGCGCCAATCTGGCGAGCTATGAAGTCCTGCAGGAAGACTCGGCTTTCCTTGCCGGCGCGCTGGCCGCCTGGACGACGAAGACCGGCGTCGTCGGACATATGTCCGGCATCCGCGTCACGCCTGGCCTGAAGGGGCGTGCGGCTTACGCCAATGGCGTCGCGCATGCAGACTCAAAGGTGCGCCTGCTCACCAATTTCTCGGGCAATCAGGATGACAATGCGCTGTCGAAGAAAGTCGCCGCAGCGATGATCGACAAGGGCGCGGACATCATTTTCACGATGCTCAACGCGGGCCGCACCGGCGCCATCGACGCCTGCCGCGAGAAAGGCGTCAAGCAGATCGGCAATGTGGGCGACTGGGTCGCGACGACGCCGGATGTCTTCATCGGTTCCGCCATCGCCGATTCCGGCCTCGCGCTTGGCAACGCCGTGACGGATCTGGCTGCGTCGCGCTTCCAGCCCGGAACCGTCAAGAAAATCGGCCTTGAGCAACCTGCCGCCGTGCGCCTGTCGGCGGCCGCCAGCGTGCCCGACGATGTACGTGCGCGGCTGGCCAGCCTCGCAGCGGCGATCGTTGCGCATCGCGTGACCGTCTCGACGGATTGGACCGGCGAGGAATTCCCGACCCCGGCATGATTTATCCGGCCTGTTGCATGGCGCCGGAAGGCAGCACTTCGACGCCATGCGCCACGGGTACGCGCGCGAGCAGCGCATGGGCGACATCCTTTGCCGGTATCGCGCGATAATTGGCCGGGATGAGCGGCGCGAGCAGTCCGGCGGCTCGCATCGAGATCTTTTCCATGAGCCGCGCAGGCTGACCAAGCGCCTCGCGGTCCCCCAGCAGCAGCGAGGGGCGCGCGATGACAAGCCCCGCGAAGCCCAGCGCCCGTAGCGCCTCCTCGAGTTCGCCCTTCACGCGGCTGTAAAATACCGACGCGCCGGAATCCGCGCCCATGGCGCTCACCAGCCCTGCGCGCGTGGCGCCGGCCGCAAGCGCCGCGCGGGCAAGCGCGAGATTGGCGTCGAAATCGACGGCGCGAAACGCGGGCTGGCTCCCGGCGACCTTGATCGTCGTGCCCAGCGCCAGATAAACTTCATCGACCGGCGGCAAGGCCGCGAGTGCTGCAAAGTCCACCACATGCGCGGTGAGCTTTGGATGCGCGACGCCAGGCGCGCGCCTGCCGAAGACATGCACGGCGCTTACCGCCGGATCGGCGAGCAATCCCTCGAGCAGGAACTGGCCGACAAGCCCCGTGGCGCCAGCCAGCGCGACGCGTCTCATGTCGCCCCCGCGCCCGCTTCGATCACCACGCAGACCTGATGCCCGGTTGGCACGAAGGAATCGTAGCGATAGGACAGCCCCGTGCGGCCGATGAATTCCTGGAACGCCTTGAATTCGTGCTTCAGCCAGCCGGGATAATTCCAGTACTCGTCGAACAGCACGATCGTGCCGGGCGCGATGCGCCCCTCCAGTCCGCGCAGCACATAATCGGCGGACGAATAGAGATCGCTGTCGATGTGCAGGAAGGCGACCGGGCCCGGGTGGCTCGCAAGGAAGCCATCCAGCGTGTCGGAGAACCAGCCCTTCACGAGCGTCACATTGTCGGGCACGCGCGGCAGGTCTTGCGCGAAATAGCCTTTGCGCAAATAGCCGAACCAGTGTTCCGGCAAGCCCTCGAAAGAATCGAACCCATACACCGGACCGCCGCGCTCGGCCGCGATCTGGCGCACGGATTCGCCGCCCGCGACGCCGAACTCCAGAACCAGCCCGTCCTTCGGCGCGAGCGAGAGCGCATGGCTCAGCAACTCGCTGCGATGCGCGAATTGCAGCGTCGTCAGCAATCGCTTTTCAAAGTAACGGGCGCTCTGCAGGGCCGCACGCCATTTGGCGACTTCGTAGACATTGTAGCTGTCGTTGGCCTTGAGCAGCAGCGGGTGCGGCGCTGCGCGACCCGTGAGCGAACGCAACGTGTTCAGAAACGGCGAAAGCATGCAGTCCTCATTCCGCGGAGCGCAACCGCCGCCGCCCGTCTGTTGAAAAGCCGGGCGCACGATGGCGCCCGGCCCAATCGTCACTTCGCCAGTTTGGCGGCGATCTCGGCGACATGCTTACCCTGAAAACGAGCGCCGTCGAGATCCGTCGCCGTCGGCTTGAGGCTGCCGTCGCCGCCCGCGATGGTCGAGGCGCCATAGGGCGAACCGCCGACGATCTCGTCGACGCGCGTCATGCCCTGGAAGGCGTAAGGCAGGCCCACGATCACCATGCCCTGATGCAGCAGCACAGTGTGGAAGTTGAGGATGGTCGATTCCTGTCCGCCGTGCTGCGTGGCCGTCGACGTGAACACCGAGCCGACCTTGCCGACCAGCTTGCCCTGCGCCCAGAGCGCGCCGGTCTGGTCGAGAAAGTTCTTCATCTGGGCGGCCATCATGCCAAAGCGCGTCGGCGCGCCGAAGATGATCGCATCATAGTCGGGCAGCTCGTCGACGGTTGCGAGCGGGGCCGCCTGGTCGGTCTTGTAATGGGCCTTTGCGGCGACGTCGGGCGGCACCAGTTCGGGGACGCGCTTCACCACCACCTCGGCGCCGGCCGAACGGGCGCCTTCTGCAGCGGCGTTCGCCATGGCTTCGACATGGCCCCACGACGAATAATACAGAACGAGAACCTTGGTCATGTGCGCTCCGGGGTCGTGAGGGAAGGAAGCCTTCAGATAGGGCGGCCAGCCATCCTGTCCAGCTCCAGCCCTGCCGATGGGGTCACGTCCGACGCTTGACACCGCCCGGCGAGCCTGTAACCCGAAAGCCGATGAGCGCCCGCACCGACCGCACCCGATGGCCCCGCCGATTCGATTTTGCCGGCTTTGAGACCCGCGACGCGGCGGGCGAGGCGGACCTCGTCTACGCCTATGAGGGCGGCCCGACCTTCCGCGAGACCATCGCGTTCAACGCGCCGCTGCCGGCCAAAGGCTCGCCGCTACGCCCCGGTTTCGAGGCGGCGCTCGATGCGCTCGCGCTGGTGTCGGGCGTGTCCTACTACAAGGCCTTCCTGCCGCCCGTCATCGGCTATCGCGGCGTCGATCCGGACGAAGGCCAGCGCCGCTTCTTCGAAGAGCTCTACATCGACGGACTTGGCGAATATGGCGTGCGCAACAAGGTCGCGATCGACGGCCATGTCAATTTCGACATCGCCCACGCGGGTCCTGCGCGACCTGCCGCCGCAAGCGCCCCCCTGCCCCGCCGCAGCGCCGTCCTGATCGGCGGCGGCAAGGATTCGCTCGTCTCGACGGAAGTGCTGCGCGCCGCGCACGAGCCGCTGACGTTGTTCGCGGTCAATCCGAAAAAGCCGATCCTCGATTGTGCGGCGGCGTCGGGCCTGCCGTTCATCCGCGTCGAGCGCCGGCTTGACGAACAGCTCTTCGCGCTGAACGAACAGGGCGCGCTCAACGGCCATGTGCCGATCACCGCCATCGTCTCCTTCATCGCGCTGGCCAGCGCCTTCGTGCACGGATTCGACGCCGTCATCCTGTCGAACGAACGCTCGGCCAATCAGGGAAACCTCACACGCGACGGTCGCGACATCAATCACCAGTTCTCCAAGACCGCCGCGCTCGAGCGCGCGTTGTCAGATTACGTCGCCCGCTACATCGATCCGAAGCTCGCCTATTTCTCGCTGCTGCGGCCATTGTCGGAAGCGCATATCGCGCAACTGATGGCGCGAACGAGCCTCTATGACGGCGCCTTCACGAGCTGCAATCGCGCCTTCCAGCTGCGCCCGAAGGAAGAGCCGAAGCGCTGGTGCCGCGATTGCCCGAAGTGCCGCTTCACCTTCCTGATGCTCGCCACCGCGATGGAGCGCCCGCGCATCGAGGCCATCTTCGGCGGCAACATGCTGGAGGACGACAGCCAGCTTCATGGCTTCGAGGAATTGATGGGCCTCTCGGGCCACAAGCCGTGGGAATGCGTTGGCGAGCTCGCGGAATCGGGCGCGGCCCTGCTGAAACTCGCAGAGCGTCCCGAATGGCGCGAAGCGAAGATCGTGCAGACCTTGGCGCCGCGCGTATCCGCGCTGATGGGCGATCCCGCGCCGGTGTGGCGCGATCTGCTGACGCCGTCGCCCGAACATGCGTTGCCGAAGCGCTACGAGGAGATGCTGCATGGCTTCCTCTGAGCGGGCGGCGATCTGGGGTTTCGGGCGCGAGGGCCGCGCAGCGTTTCATCATCTGCGAGCGACGCAGCCCGATCTCGACATCACCATTCTCAACGACACCGCCGTCCCGGATGCGCCGGCAGGCGTGCGCGTGCTGAGCGGCGACGACGCCACGCGCGCGCTCGCCGCCGGGCAATTCGCACTGGTGGTCAAGAGTCCGGGGATCAGCCTGTACCGTCCGGAAGTGGCGGCCGCGCATAAGAACGGCACGCATTTCACTTCGGGCACGAACCTCTGGTTCGAGCAATATCCGGACGCCAGGACCATTGTTGTCACGGGCACCAAGGGCAAGAGCACCACGTCGCGGCTGATCCATCATCTGCTCGTCACGCACGGGCTCGATGCGAAGCTGCTCGGCAATGTCGGCGTCGCCGCTCTGGAAGAGACGCCGGGCCGCGACTGGACGGTGTTCGAACTCTCGTCCTACCAGCTCGCCGACTACGAACATGCGAGCGACATCGCGCTCGTCACGAACCTCTACCCCGAACATGCGCCCTGGCACGGCGACGTCGAGACTTATTACCGCGACAAGCTCAACGCGCTGCATGACGTGTCGAAAACCATCGCGGTCATCAACCGCGCGCATCCCGAACTCGTGGCGCACGTCGGCGGGCGCGAGAACATGCGCTGGTACAATGACGATGTCGGCTTCAACGAGCGCGACGGAAAGCTGCATTTCGGCGCGCGCGAGGTCGAGGTCGTGAACTTCCCGCTGCGGGGCGCGCATAATGTGTCGAACCTCGCCGCCGCTTGCACCATTGCCGAAATGGCTGGCGTGCAGGACTTGCGCGAACGCGTCGACATGGCGGG
The DNA here is from genome assembly GCA_028290125.1 of Hyphomicrobiales bacterium. Classification (GTDB taxonomy): domain Bacteria; phylum Pseudomonadota; class Alphaproteobacteria; order Rhizobiales; family Beijerinckiaceae; genus Terripilifer. The sequence goes on from JAQGKM010000154.1 coordinate 7,891, forward strand.
CTTCGAGCAGCTGCATCATCGGCTCGAAGAATTTCAGGCCGGCGGCGTCACCTGCGTGGACGATTCCATCTCGACTGTCCCGCAAGCCACGCTCGCGGCGCTCGCCGCCTATCGCGATCGCCCGATCGTGCTGCTCGCCGGCGGTTCGGATCGCGGGCAGGAGTATGAGGAGCTCGCAACGGCTCTGTTGAATGCGCCGATGCTGGCGCTCATCCTCATGCCAGTGACGGGCGCGCGTTTGCGCGACGCGCTGCAAGGCCGCGCCACCTTCGACATCGTCGAGGCGCCGGGACTCGAGACCGCGGTCGCGGAAGCCATGAAGCGCGTGACGAAAGACGCTGTCGTGCTGTTGTCGCCTGCCGCGCCGAGCTTTCAGGAGTTCCGCAATTTTGAAGAGCGCGGCGCACGTTTCAAGGAATTCTGCGCGCGCTTTGCGTAGCGCGCCACCCTCCCGCCAGCGCGGGAGAGAAACGCACCCTTTCCTCAACAACTAACCCTTGATGATCCGCAGCGCCGCCGCTTCGCCCGCGAGATAGGCTCCGCCGGCCGTCATGGCGCCGCCGAAACTTTCGCCGCCGGTCGCTTCTCCGGCGAAGAACACGCGCCCCCCCACCGGCGCAGCGAGCATGGCGCGCGCATCGGCGTGGCCGGGGAGCGCATGCGAATAGGAACCGAGCGCGAAAGGATCTTCGCTCCATCCGGCCAGCCGTCCGCCGAGGAAGGCTGCGCGTGCGCCATCACCCACCAGACGCGAGAAGCGCGCCAGCGCCAGTTCCACCGCCGCGGCCTCGCCCATGCGCACGATGTCGCGCGCATGATCACCGCCGAACATTGCGACGACGAGGTTGCGGTCGAACGGCCAGCACTCGAAATCGAAAGTCTCGCGCGGCCCCGCGATGTCCCAGAGATCAGTGCCGGACGGGATGCCGAACCGCTCGCCGTTGAAGCGCAGCGCGATCTTGGTCAGCGCGCCCATCGCCAGGCCATCGAGCCCGCGCAACGTGTCGTCAGGAAGTCGCGGCGTGAAGCGGATGCGCTCGGCGCGCAGCACGCCGACCGGAACGGTGACGATCACCGCACCGGCGCGCAGCGCGCCCTTGTCGGTGTCGATGATTACGCCCTGCTGGCTCCAGTCGATCGCGCGCACCTGGGTGGACAGCCGCACCGGCAGGCCCTGCGCCGCGCGCGTCACCAGCGATCCATACCCTTCGGGCGCGACGAAATCGTCGCCCGACCAGAGCCGCGCGTAATCGAGCGACGACACGCGCTCGGCCTCTTCGCCCAGCGCCATGCGCGCGAGATTGGATACGGCGCGCAAGGCCTCGTCGCCATCGGCCGCGACGCGCGCCGTCATCGCAATGTCCGGCACCGGTGCGAGATCCGGATCGAACCGCTCGCTGACGACGGCATAGCCGCTGCGGCTCGCACGCTGGATCGTCACGCCGTCCTGAAACAGGCGGAAGGAGCCGGGCAGACGGTCGGAATCGAGAATCTCGACGCCCAGTTGTTCGGCGAGCGGACGCCAGGGATTCTTCTCGGCCCAGTGAATGTAGATCGCGCCTGCATCGAAGCGCTCGCCCAGGCTCGCATCCGTGAAAACACGCCCGCCGACGCGATCGCGCGCTTCCAGAATCACGAAGCTCTTGCCCGATCGCGCCAGCGCGCGCCCGGCGGCAATACCGGCGGCGCCAGCGCCGACGATCACCACATCGAAATCGACGACGGCTCCGGCTTGCGCGTTGACGCCGCGCGGCGCGGCCAAGGCGAGCGCCGCCCCGGATTGCAGCAGGAACCGTCTGGTCGGCAGGCCAATCATGAATGCGTCCCGTGCGTGCGTCAGCCCAGAGTGCATATTGCCGCCCCGCAGGAAGCGGCAAGGTCGGCCGCGTTCACTCAAGCGTTATGTCAGGATGGCGCTGAGGCCGCAGCCGTTGTCGGACGCGCGAAGATCAGCTTCTGGTAGACGAGGCCGATGCCGATCAGCACGACGCCCAAGCCGATGAACGACAAGGCGCGCAGGATGCCTTCCAGTCCTTCGAGATCGAGGAAGAACACCTTCAGCACCGTCAGCACGATGAACGCGAGCGACGCGACCCGCGCCTCCTTCGAACCGCGCCAGAGGCCGTAGCCGAGCAGCACGATGCCCAGCATGAGCCAGACGATGGAATAGGCGTAGAACTCCGCGTCGCCGGTCCTTAGCAGGAAGTCGACATCGGCGTCGTGAAACATCCGCCGCGTCTGCAGCGAGACATAGGTGAAGATGAAGCCGATCGTCGCGACGCCCGCCGCCGAGGCGAGAATGCGCCGGCCATAGGCCCGCGCCTGCCGGGCAAGCACGTAAGCCGCCGCGCCCGGCAGCACGTAGCCGAGCAGCAATCCGTTGAAGACCCGGCCGCCCTCGATGCCGGCGCCGGTGAAAAACGGGTTCGCCAGAGCCAGCAGGTTGATGGCGGAGGTTGCGAGGCCGAGCAGGCCGAAGATCGTCGACGCGACGCCGAACACGACATTGGCGCGCCGCGCGTCGAGCCGCATCAGCACGATGCTGAAACAGAAGGCCGACAGCGCCATCAGTCCGTGTTCGGCGAGCGACGAGGTGTGGGCGAAGGGATCGCCTGCGTTCAGTCCGTGACGGATTTCGAAGAAGACCAGGAGCGCCGCAAACAAAACGGCGCAACCATCGGCGACACGCACCGGAATGTCGTCGGCATCGCGCAACATGATACGCGCCGCGAGCGCGAAGCAGATGGCGGGAACGCCATAGCCGAACAGCAGCCAGTTGAAGACAGGCGTCGCGCTGAGCGCGGGCCCGACGATGCGCGGATCGAAACACAGGCGTGCGGCGATGACGATTCCAAAGCCGCACACGCACCACCGCAGCGCCGGCACGTCGAGACGATGCGCCACAAAGGCCGCGCCGAGCGCCGCGAGTCCGAGCGCCACCGTGAGCGCGCCGCCTTGCAGGATGAACACGAGTCCGAGGGCGAGCGCCGCGATGGCGCCGGCCGCAAAAGCGCCAAACGCCAGCTGGATGGAACGGCTCTCCATGATGTCCGGATGCATGCGGAACAGGCGCGCAGCGCCCACGAAAATCGCCGCCAGGGCGGCAGCGGTCGCGGCCATGGCGGGCGAGGCGTCGCCGCGCGTGAAGCGCAGGAACACGATGCCGAGCATGGCGAGCGGCAGAAGGTTGGCGACGCCGATCGCCACGCCCGCCACCGGCAGGCGCAAACGCGGGCCGATGAAAACTCGCCAGGCGGCGGCGAACGCGCAGCCCATCGATATCGCAACAGCGAGCCCCGCATAGAGCGTGAGATCGCGCGGCTGACGCCAGTCGAAGAAGATCTCGTAGCCGCTTTGCACGATGGGCGCCGCAGCTTCCGACGGCCAGATGCGGAACGCCGCCAGCGCCACGACTGCGGCGCCAGAGACGGCGCCGATCGCCGGGGTCGCCAGCACGCCGCAGCCTGCCAGCAGCGCGACGGCGGCCAGCATGCAGAGGTTCCAGAACGAGCCGTACGCCCCATCGCCCAGCGCATCATGAAGCACGACGACAGCGAGCAGTGTGAATGCGCTCGCCGCGAGATGGGACGGCTCGTCGAACCAGGCCTCTTCGTCCGGCGTGCGCCGGTTCGGCAGATAGGCGAGGAAGGCCAGCGCCAGCGCTGTCTGCACGACCATGTGCAGGAGCGACGGCGCCGCAGCGGCCGGTCCCGAGGTCGCGAGCACGAGCCCCCACAGCAGACCGCCCGCAGCGGACGACAGGGCGAGCCAGAGCCAGACGCGCAGATGCGCAAGCCCATAGGCCGTCGCCGCGACGGCCGCGACATAGAGCACGACAGGCCAGGCGTTCGGATCCGGCGATTCCACCAGCAGTGGCGTGGCGAAGGCGCCGATCAACCCGATGGCGGCGAGCGCAGGGCCATGCAAGGCGGCGGCGACCATCGCCGCAAGACCCG
>JAQGKM010000194.1 GCA_028290125.1 Hyphomicrobiales bacterium
CGCGATGGAAATGTTCGCGGTCGTGAACGTCGGCGCCATCACGCCGCTGAAATGGGCGCTGCTGGTTCTCTTCGTCGCCAATTTCTCCTGGATCGCGATCGCCTTCACGAGCGGCGTGCTGGGTTTCGTCTGGCTGCTGTTCCGCGCCGCGCCGCCGCCGCCCCTGCCGGGCGCGCTGCGCGAAAAGACCGCCGTCGTCATGCCGATCTACAACGAGGCGCCAAGCCGCGTGTTCGGCGCCGTGCAGGCGATGATGGAAGATGTCGAGACGACCGGCCTCGCCGATCATTTCGACTGGTTCTTCCTGTCCGACACCACCAATCCCGACGTCTGGATCGCCGAGGAGCGCGCCTTCCTCGCCATGCGCGAACGGCTCGGCCCGCAGGCCCGCGTCTATTACCGCCACCGCCCGAAGAACACCGCGCGCAAGGCCGGCAACATCGGCGACTTCGTCTCGCGCTGGGGCGGACACTACGCCCACATGGTCGTGCTGGACGCCGACTCGCTGATGACCGGCTATTCGATCGCCTCGCTCGCCGCGGCCATGGAGGCCGATCCCGATTCCGGCATCATCCAGACGCTGCCGCTGATCATCAACCGCAACACCATGTTCGCGCGCGTGCAGCAGTTCGCCGCGCGCATCTACGGCCCGGTGATCGCTTCGGGCCTCGCCGTCTGGTCGGGCCGCGACGGCAATTACTGGGGCCATAACGCCATCATCCGCACGCAGGCCTTCGCCTCGCATTGCGGCCTGCCGGACCTGCGCGGGCGCCCGCCCTTCGGCGGCCACGTGCTCAGCCACGATTTCGTGGAAGCGGCGCTCATCCGGCGCGCGGGTTATGCGGTCTACATGTTGCCCGTGCTTGGCGGCTCCTTCGAGGAAAGCCCGCCGTCGCTGATCGATGTCGCCACGCGTGACCGCCGCTGGGCGCAGGGCAATCTGCAGCATTCGCGCATCATGGGCGGGGCCGGCCTCACGCTGCCGACGCGCCAGCATTTCGCCACCGGCATCATGGGCTATCTCGCCTCGCCGCTGTGGATGGCGCAATTGCTCGTCGGCATCGTGCTGGTGCTGCAGTCGACCTACATCCGTCCGGAATATTTCACCGACGACTTCAGGCTCTTCCCGGCCTGGCCGCGCTTCGACTCCGAGCGCGCGCTGATGCTGTTCGGCGTCACGATGGGCGTGCTGCTGATGCCGAAACTGTTCGGACTGATCATCGCGCTCCTTAATGCCGACACGCGCAAGGCCTGCGGCGGCGGCCTGAAGCTCATCGTCTCGACCCTGCTCGAGGTGCTGATGTCGGCGCTGATCGCCCCCATCATGATGGTGATCCAGACCGGCTCGGTGATGCAGATCATCTTCGGCCGCGACACCGGCTGGAATCCGCAGCGCCGCGATGACGGCTCGATCCCGCTGCGCGACATCGTGCGGCGCCATCGCTCGCACGTTGCGCTCGGCTTCGTCACGCTGATCGCCGGCCTCCTGATCTCGCCCTCGCTCGTCGCCTGGATGTCGCCCACCATCGCCGGATTGATCCTGGCCATCGTCATCTCCTGGGCCAGCGGGCAATTGTTCATCGGCCTCGCGCTGAAGCGCGCCGGACTGCTGATGACGCCAGAGGAATCGGCGCCGCCCGAGATCGCCACGCGCGCCAATGCGCTCGCGAGCCAGCTGGCCGCTGAAGGCCGCGACGAGTCGGACGGCATCCGCGCCATTCACGAGGACGAGACGCTGCGGTCTCGCCACGACCTGTTCCTGCCACCGGTGACGCCGCGCAAGCGCGGACACATCGAGCCCGAGCGCGCGATCGCGATCGCCAAGCTGAATGATGCAGAGACGCTGGAAGACGCTGTCGACTGGCTGAAGCCGAAAGAACGCATGGTCGTGCTGCATGACCGCGCGTTGATCGACATGATCGCCCGCCTGCCCGCCACCCGCGAGGCGGCGCCGGCCGACACCGTGAGCAGCGCGGCCTGAGCCGCGTTGCAACCTCTTGATCGTTATCAAGGCGGACCAGCGCCCGCGCGTGTAGTCTCGACCGATACATCAGGAGGACGCGATGGAAGCCTGTCAGGTCATGACGTCACCCACGATCACGATATCTCCCGGCGCCGGCGTGCGTCAGGCGATCACCACCATGCTGGACAATCGCGTGAGCGGACTGCCCGTCGTCGATGAGGCAGGACGGCTCGCTGGCGTCGTCAGCGAGGGCGACCTGCTGCGCCGCGCCGAGATCGGCACCGAGAAGCACCGCCCGAAATGGCTCGAGTTTCTGCTCGGCCCCGGCCGCAGCGCCTCCGATTATGTGCACAGCCATTCGCGCCGCGTCGCGGATGTGATGACAGCCGATGCCGTGTCGGTCGACGAACACGCTTCGCTTGAATCCGTGGTGGCGTTGATGGAGAAGCGCGGCGTGAAGCGCGTGCCCGTGCTGCGCGACGGCGTGGTTGTGGGCATCGTCACGCGCGCGGATCTCTTGCGCGCCTTCGTCGACGCAACCGAAGTCACGCAGGCCGGTCCGCGCAGCGACGCCGACATCAAGGAAGCGATCCTCATCGCCCTCGACGCCGAGAAATGGGCGCCGCAAGGCTCCATCCATGTCGCCGTTCGCGACGGACACGTGACGCTCGGCGGCACGATTTTCGACGATCGCGAACGTGACGCGATCCGCGTCTGCGCCGAGAACATTGCCGGCGTGAAGGCGGTGACGGACGAACTTGTCTGGGTCGATCCCGCGAGCGGGAATTTCCTCAGCCCGACCGTCTGACCCTAGATCTTCTCCCGGTTGCGCAGGCTCGGGAACAGCCGCATCCAGACCAGCGCGGCCGTGAAGGCGCTGACGCCGCCAAACAGCACGGTCGGCACCGCGCCGATGAACGACGCGAGAAGGCCCGACTCGAATTCGCCGAGCTGGTTCGACGTGCCGGTGAGGATGGTGTGCACGGCCATGACGCGGCCGCGCATTTCGTTGGGCGTCTCGATCTGGATCAGCGACTGGCGGATGACGACGCTGACCATGTCGGCGGCGCCCAGGACCAGCAGGAAGAGCCCCGCCACGACGATGTTGGTCGACAGCCCGAAGCCGACGGTGCACGCCCCGTAGATCATCACGCAGACGAACATCGTGCGCCCCGCATGCCAGCGCAGCGGGTAGTTGGCGAGGGCCAGCGCCGCAATGATCGAGCCGACCGACGAGGTCGAACGCAGCACGCCAAGGCCCCACGCCTCGGTCATGAAGATGTCGCGCGTGAACACCGGCAGCAGTGCCGTCGCGCCGCCGAGCAGCACCGCCACGAGATCGAGCGTGATGGCGCCGAAGATCACCGGACGCGACCAGATGAAGCGATAGCCCGAGACGATGACCGACCAGGTCGCGCGGATCTTTTCGGCGCGCGGCGGCCGCGCCTTGATCGCATAGGCGAGGACCACGGCGGCGAGGAAGCAGACGGTCGAGACGACGAACGGGACCATGTTGCCGAGCGTCAGCAGCAGGCTGCCGACCGCCGGACCGCCGACATTCGCGATCTGGTTGGTCGAATTGTTCCAGGCGACCGCGCTTGGGAATTCGTCGTCCGGCACGAGCACGCTCATCAGCGCCTGCCCGGCCGGATTGGCGAAGGCTCGCGCCGAGCCGAGCAGCACGATGGTGGCGTAGACCGGCGCCATGCGCCCGGGCGCCAGCCAGCCGTTCAGCAGGAGCAGCAGCAGCGTGATCGACGAGATCGACATCAGGATGCAGGAAATGATGATGATCCAGCGCCGGTCATAGCGATCCGCCACCGGGCCGGTGACGAGCGACAACGGCACGCTGGGGATGAAGGCGCAAAGCCCGATCAGGCCCAGCGCCAGCGGATCGCGGGTGACGTCATAGACGAGCCAGGCGACCGCAACATTCTGCATCTGAAGCCCGATCTGCCACAGGAAGCGGCAGAGGACGTAGGCGCGATAATCGTGAAAGCGAAAGACAGCCCAACCGCGCGCGCCTGACATTCTGTTCTCCGATACACTCGTCACAAAGGTGAGGGCTTACGACCCCCACCCCGCTCAGCCTGCGGCTGAGTCGCCCTCCCCTTAAGGGGAGGGTGTTCAGATTGCGTTTGTCATTGAGAAACGACTCACGCGTGACGCATCTTGACCCCCTCCCCCTTGAGGGGAGGGCCGACTCGGCGAAGCCGAGCGGGTTGGGGGTCGAGAGATGCTTGCCGCGACCCGACGACGAAACCTTATCGCCAGATTACCCGTATATCGAGGGCGACGACGCCCCGTCCAGCTTCGCGCGCGACGAGCGGGTTGATCTCGATGTCGGCGAACTTGCCGCGATGGTCGAGGAAGAATCGGCCGAGCGCCGCCGCCGCCTTGACCAGCGCGTCGGTGTCCGCCGCCGGGCGCCCGCGATAGCCGGCGAGCAGCTTCGCCAATTTCAGCTTTTCGATGCGCGCGGCGATGTCGTCTTCGGTCACCGGAAGCATGGCGAGCGAGACGTCGTCGAGCAGTTCGACCAGCACGCCGCCGGAGCCGACGAGCAGCATCGGGCCGTAGAGCGCATCGTCGCGTGCGCCGACGATGGCTTCCACCCCGCCGCTCACCATTTCATGCGCTTCGAA
>JAQGKM010000209.1 GCA_028290125.1 Hyphomicrobiales bacterium
AGTCGCCTCCCGTCACGCTCACCTTCCCGTCGGGCGAAACCCGCAGCGTCGCGCTGCAGGCGAGCGAGCCCGGCCTGTCGCAAGCGACGACCAGCGTCGAGGATTTCGGACTCTATCGCGTGAGCGACGGCGAACTGTCGGCGCTCGTCAATGTCGGGCCGGAAAATCCGCGCGAGTTCCAGGATGTCGTCTCGACGCCCGACCGTCTGCGCGGGCTGGCGGAAGCGACGGGCGGATCGGTGCGGCGCATTTCTGCCGGCGCCGACGACGCGATTGCACTGCCGCGTTTCGTCTCGATGCGCGAAAGCCCCGTATACGGCGGGCCGGATTACGTCGGCGTGAAACGCACCGGCGCCAGCGTGGTGACCGGCATCGGCGTCGCACCGCTCGCCATCGGCTTCATCGGCCTGCTGGTGCTGCTCGGCGGCATCCTGCTGGGCTGGATCGGCGAGAGCCGGCGGCGGACGGGGTAGTCTTTATTGCTTTGCAGGTTCACCAATCGCAGACCGCATTCGTTCATCCCACGCATGCCCTTTCCCTCCCCCTTGTGGGGAGGGCGACTCGCCGGAGGCGAGCGGGGTGGGGGTCGACGGATACCGGGATTAAAGAAGGGGGTGTCGGCGACCTGCAAGCGTCTCACGACCCCCACCCCGCTCGGGCTTTGCCCGAGTCGCCCTCCCCACAAGGGGGAGGGGAATTCCATACTTCGCTTCGCTCGCAATCACGATCAGAGCGCCCGCGCGACCGGGCCCTTCACGCCCTCGAAGGCGCCGTCCGCCAATTCGCAATAGAGCACGCGCGCCGGGTCGACCGGGCCGGGCAGCAGGATTCGGCCCATCGGCACGCGCTTGAAGCCGAAGCGGCTGTAATAGGGTTCGTCGCCGACGAGGATCACGAGCCTGTGGTCCTGCGCGCGGGCGGCCTCCAGCGATTGCCGGATCAGGCGTTCGCCGATGCCGCGCGAGCGGAAAGCCGGCTCGACGGTCAGCGGGCCGAGCAGCAGGGCAGGGGCGCCGCCGCAGCTGATCGGCGTCATGATGTTCGAGCCGACCAGAAACTTGCCGACGCGGGCGACGAAGGAGAGCGCCGGGACCGGGTCCACGCCCTCGCGCAGGCGATAGGCCGTGCGCGTGAAGCGGCCGGGACCGAAGGCCCGCTCGTCGAGCTTTTCGATCTGCGACAGGTCGGCGGGGGTGATCGGCGTGACGTCGAGCGTGAGTTCGGTCATGGGAGTCTCTGATCCGGTCGGCAAAGCGGGAGCGGCGCGCGGTTTGGCGCGGGCGTCATCAGCGGCTTCGTCGCTGGCGGATCTGGCTCGTGGTCATCATGCGCGTCCCTTTAGCACGCGCGGGCGCGGGCGCAAATCTCACCACAGATGCGCGGGCGGGCGCCCCTCCAGCACCTCGGCGATCCGCCGGCGTGTCGGCTCGGTGGTTTCGGGCGGCAGCGCATCCAGCGGATGGAAGCCATGTTCCACGATCTCGAGCGGCGATGGGCGGCGCGCCGTGGGCTCGAACCCGCGCACGACGTAGAGCGCGACGTGGTCGCGCCGCGCCATCGCCTCGTTGAGATAGACGCCGAACAGGACCGGCGGCGACGTGATGGCGAGCCCTGTCTCCTCGTGGACCTCGCGCAGCAGCGCGTCGTGCAGCGTCTCGCCGGGTTCGACGGCGCCACCCGGCATGTGCCAGCCGGGTACGTAGGAATGACGCACGAGGCAGATCCGTTTGTCGTCGTCGAGGATCATCGCCCGCACGCCCATGGTGAGCGGGCGCGTGACGCGGGCGACCAGCGGCAGCGCGAAGCGCACTGTCCGCGCCAGGGCGCGACGCGCGCGACCCGTCACCAATCCACTCCGCAAGGATCAACGTAGGCAGAAAACGCTTCCCGATTTATTAGAAGCATTCTAAAGAGCTGGTGTTCCAAGGGAGCCTGTCCACGTGAAAAGCTTCGCCGACCTCACCGCCCGCGAGATTCTGGCCGTCGCCATCTCTTCCGAGGAAGAAGACAGCCGGATCTACGCCACTTTCGCCGAAGATCTCGCCGAAAGATATCCGGCCTCCGCGAAAGTGTTCGAGGAAATGGCCGAGGAGGAGCGCGAACACCGCCACCGGCTGCTCGGCATCTACGAAGCGCGCTTCGGCGCCAACCTGCCGCCGATCCGTCGCGAGGACGTCAAGGGCTTCCTCAAGCGCCGGCCGATCTGGCTGACCCAGAACCTGCCGCTTGAGACCGTCCGCAAGGAAGCGGAGAACATGGAGTACCAGGCGGCGCGCTTCTACGAGAAGGCCGCCGCGCAGACCACCGATGTCGAAATCCGCAAGCTGCTCGGCGATCTCGCCGAAGTCGAAAAGGGCCACGAGCGTCACGCCGGCCAGCTCGAGAAGGCGCTGCTGACCGAGGAGGCCAAGGCCGAAGAGGCCACCACCTCGCACCGCATGTTCGTGCTGCAATATGTGCAGCCGGGGCTTGCCGGCCTGATGGACGGTTCGGTGTCGACGCTGGCGCCGCTATTCGCCGCCGCTTTCGCGACTCACAGCAACTGGTCGACCTTTCTCGTCGGCCTCGCGGCGTCGATCGGCGCCGGCATCAGCATGGGGTTTGCCGAAGCGCTGTCGGATGACGGCGCGCTGACGGGGCGCGGCAGTCCGTGGCTGCGCGGCACGATCTGCGGCCTGATGACGACGATCGGCGGCATCGGCCACACGCTGCCCTATCTCGTGCCCGACTCGTGGCCGAATGCGTTCTGGATCGCGACCGCGATTGCGGGCGTCGTCGTGTTCATCGAGCTCTGGGCGATCGCCTGGGTGCGCGCGCGCTACATGGACACGCCGTTCCTGCAGGCGGTGTTCCAGATCGTGCTCGGCGGCGCCATCGTGCTGGCGGCGGGCATCCTCATCGGCGGCGCTTGACGGGGCGCGGGCGAGGGGCGAGACAGGGCGCGTGAAATTCCGCCTCGCCCACCTGTCCGACGCCCACATCGGTCCGCTGCCCTCGCCGCGCAAGCGCGATCTCGTGGGCAAGCGGCTGACCGGCTATCTCAACTGGCGCCGGCGCAGCCGCATCCACGACATGGAGGTGCTGGCGAAGATCGTCGCCGACATCCACGCGCAAAAGCCCGATCACGTCGCCATGACGGGCGACATCCTCAACATCGGCCTGCCGGCGGAGTTTCCCTTCGCGAGCGCGTGGCTCGAGACGCTGGGACCGGCGCATGACGTGAGTTTCGTGCCGGGCAATCACGACGCCTATGTGCGCTCGTCGCTGGTGCACCTCGACCAGACCTTCGCGCCATGGACGCGCGCTGACGAAATAGCCCTGAAGCTCTATCCCTACCTGCGCGTGCGCGAGAACATCGCGCTGATCGGCACCAATTCCGGCGTGCCGACCGCGCCGCTGCTGGCGTCCGGCAAACTCGGCTCCGAACAGCGCGACCGCCTCGAGATCGCGCTTGCCGAAACCGGCGCGCGCGGGCTGATGCGCGTGGTGATGATCCATCATCCGCCGCACAAGAAGGGCGCTTCCACGGGCCGCGGCCTGTCGGACTCGCGCCGCTTCGAGAAGCTCATCCTGAAATATGGCGCCGAGCTGATCATCCACGGCCACAATCACCGCCATTCCATCGCGCATATCGCGGGGCCGAAAGGCCCGGTGCCGATCATCGGGGTGGCGTCGGCCTCCGCAGTGCCCGGAACCGAACGCCACCGTGCGGCGTGGCATCTGTACGAGATCACCCGCGAGGGCGACCGCTGGGCCATCGAGGGCGTGATCCGGGGCATGAGGGCGGGCGAAAAAGAGGTCGTCGAGCTGGGGCGGTTTTCGGCCTAGCTCGTCGATCCGGGCGGCGAAACGCGTCTACCCCCGTGCGGCCTCACTTGAAGGCGCAGCTTATGCGCACTTGCCCTATACTCGCGCCTTGTCTCGAATCGGCATGGTGAATGAAGCGGCGCGCGAAACATTCCGCAGCATGGACTTTCTGGATCGACCGCGGCGGGACGTTCACGGACGTGATCGGCCGCGATCCGGCCGGGCGCCTGCATGTCGAAAAGCTGCTGACGGACAATCCTCGCGCCTATGACGACGCCGCACTTGCCGGCGTCCGGCGTCTGCTGAATCTCGCGCCCGGCGCCAGCATCCCGGATGGACGCGTGGCCAGCGTCAGAATGGGCACGACCGTCGCCGCCCATGCGCTGCGTGCGCGCAAGGGCGCGCGCGTGCTGCTCGTCACCACGCGCGGCTTTCGCGATGCGCTGGAGATCGGCGACCAGGCGCGCCGCGACATCTTCGCGCTCGACATCGCGAAGCCCGAACAGCTTTACGCGGGCGTGCTCGAAGTCGACGAGCGCGTGCGCGCGGACGGCGCGGTGGAGAGATCTCCCGATCCCGCAAGGCTGCGCGCGGATCTGGAAGCGGCTTACGCGGAAGGTTATCGCGCCGCCGCGGTGGTCTTCATGCACGGCTGGCGGCACAACGCTCATGAACGTCTCGTCGCCCACATGCTGGCCGATGTCGGCTTCACGCAGATCTCGGCGAGCCATGAAGTGTCGCCGTCGGCGCGGTTCGTGGCACGCGGGGGAATGTCCGTCGCGGACGCTTATCTCGCGCCCGCTGTCGAGAAGCTTGCCGCCGGGTTCGTCGCATCCACGCGGCTGTCGCTCATGACATCGGCCGGTGGACTTGCCCCGGCCGACATGTTTTCCGGCAAGGACGCCGTCCTGTCGGGTCCGGCCGGCGGCGTCGTCGCCATGGCGGAAACCGCGCGGCTCGCCGGCTTGAAGAAGGTCATCGGCTTCGACATGGGCGGCACGTCGACCGACGTTTCGCATTTTGCGGGCGA
>JAQGKM010000210.1 GCA_028290125.1 Hyphomicrobiales bacterium
ATCCGGGAAGAAGCCCGAGACGGCGTTGAAGACCTCGTCCGTCACCTGCACCTGTTGCGTCATCATGTCGGTGTAGGCGAGCACGGCGCGTTGGATGGGAGAGAAGCAGTCTCCCTCGCGCCACGTCTGCAAGGCGTTGAGCTGCGCCTGGCTCATGCCTTCCCGCAGCGCAATGGGCGCGTGCTGGTCGGCCTCGTAGCTCGCGCCGTTCAGATGCGCGACGCGCATGATGACCATCTCGCGCAAGTCGCCCGGCAATGTGGTCTTCTGCCGAATGGCGGTCAGGTACGCCAGCCAGCCCTCGGCGACCGGAGCGCTGTGCAGCAGCATGCTGTACAGGTGCAGCAGCGAGCCGCGCTCGGCGACGATGCGCTCGGCGATCCGCTGACGCTCGGGGGTGTCGGGCTCGGCATAGGGCAGGCGGGCCATCTGTCGCTCCTCAGGCCGCAGCTTTGATCTGGCTGTTGATGCGCGGCATCACCTGCTCGGCCATCAGGATCATCGAATTGCGGCCAAGCTCCGGGTCGGTCCAGTCCTTGCCCGCGTAAAGCAGGGTGCCGAAGTCACCGGTCTCGTCGCGCAGCGTCAGGATCTTGTCGGCCACCTCGTCCGCCGTACCGTGGATGATCAATTTCTCGCACACGGAGTCGAGCGTCACTTCGTCGTCGGGCTGGTCGCGATGAGTCTTGAACAGCTCGATGCGGCCGTTTTTCGCGAGCTTCGTGAAGAGTGACTTGTAGTAGAAGTGATACGGGCCGTTCGGGTCGGTCGCATAGGCCTTCGCGGTGGCGCGGTCCTTGGCGACGAAGACGCTCTTGGCGACGCGCCAGTTGGCCGGGTCTGCGGGGCGGCCTGCGCGGACGCAGCCTTCCACATATTTGGGCCAGTGGCTCTTCACCCATTGCGGCATGAGGAAGTTCGCGGAAATCGGCTCCCAGCCGCGCGCGGCGGCTTCCGTCACGCCCTTCGAGAAAGGCGCAACGGCGGTGACGACAATCGGCGGATGCGGCTGCTGCAGCGGCTGCGGGATGAAGCCTTGGCCGATCTCCGGTACGAGCGTGCGTTCGGTCGAGATGGTCCAGTATTTGCCCTGGAGGTTGTAGGGCGCCGGCGTTTGCCAGAGCGCGAGAACCGCGTTGATGGCTTCTAGGAACATTTCGTTCCGGTTGGCGCCGAGATTGCCGAACACCTCCGCGTCGGACAGCAGCCCGCCGGGGCTGATGCCGAAGATCAGGCGACCGTCGAGCAAGTGGTCGAGCATGGCGATCTGCGAGGCGACGGCGGCTGGGTGCGCATTGGGCATGTTCACCGTGCCGGTGCCAAGGCGGATGCGCTTGGTCGCCGCGGCGAGCGTCGCGAGGAAGATCATGCAGGAAGTAATGTTCTCGGCGCGGTCGGTGACGTGTTCGCCGACGTAGGCCTCCGAAAAACCGAGCTCGTCAGCGAGTATGAAGGCTTCGCGGTCCTCGCGCAGGCACTGGCGCCAATCCTTGCCGAGCGGATGTATCGGCATGGTGAAGAAACCCAGTTCCATGAACCCTCCCGCTGCTCGTTTGCGCAGCAGGATGACCGGGACCGGAGCCGCCGCAAAATCATCATTGCAGGGGGGCGTCATCACGTTTCCTGATGACTAGTCCCACAGTGCGGAGAGCCGCGCGGCTTCTTCCTGCAGAAGGGCGTTGAAGGCCTGCGCGGCGGGCGCCAGCGGGCGCCGCGCCGGCTCGATGCGCACAAGGTCCAGCGTAAGGCCGGGGTCGCCCAGCGGGCGCGCTTGCAGCGCAGGGCCGACCTGATCGCCGACCAGAACGGCCGGCAGGATGGTGCGCCAGCCGGTGCGGGCCACGAAATCGAGCGTGCCGAACATGGCGTCCAGTTCGAGGATGGCCTCGATCCGCGCGCCGGCGCGGGCGCAATAGGTCTCGATCGTCTGGCGCCGTGTGTTGACCGCGCCGGGCAGCACCAGCCGCAGGGCGTCGACCTGCGCCAGGCGCACCGGAGTGTGACCTTGCGTGGCGCCGTCCGCGCGGGAGACGAGCAATTCGCGGGTCTGGAGAAACGCGCTCTGGCGCAGCCCGTCGAGACCCGCGAAGGCTGGCACGATCGCGAAATCAATCTCGTCGGCCTGCGCCATGCGGGTCAGCGCGCCGCTGTAACCCTCAACGATGCGGATCGTCGCATTGGGATGGGTGTCGAGAAAGCGCGCCAGAGCCGGCGCCAGCGCACAGCGCGTCAGCGTCGGCATCAGCCCGACGACGAGCGAGGCTTCGATGCTGCTGGCGAAGGGGCGCACGACATCGCGCGCAGCCGCCTCTGCACGCAGGATGTCGAGGCACTTTTCATAATAGGCGCGGCCGGCGGGCGTCGCTTCGATGCCGCCCTTCAGGCGCATGAACAGCGCTGCGCCCAGCCGCTCCTCCAGCGCCCTCACGTGCTGGGAAACGCCGGACTGCGTGGCGTTTTCGCGTTGTGCGGCGAGCGTGAAAGACCGCTCTTCGAAGGCGGCGACGAAGAGGCGGATGTCGAGAAGGCTGGCTGGCTGGCTCATTCCCTGATCATCCGCTCCCTTGATCAGACCTTTTCAATGCGGCCCGACAGGGCCGAGCGCGAAATCGCATCAAAGGCGCGCACGTTCGCTTCCATTTCGGCCAGCGTGACAGGGTAGGGCGCGCCGCCCTGCGCGGCGATGGCGAAGGCGTCCAGATTGTCGCGAACCGCGAGATGGGGCGGGTCGAAGCGTGTCTGCGGCGCCTTGCCGCGAAGCACGGTTGTGACATCCCAGCCGGTTGGGTGTTCGGGATGGGTGCGGTCGCGGACTTCCATCCAGCCTTCCGAGCCGAACAGCGCGAAACGGCCCATGAAGGGCGTGGTCAGGATGGCGGTGATCGATGACGTGCAGCCGTTCTCGAACCCGAGCGTCACCGAGAGCGTGTCGCCATTTCCGAAATGCGTCGCGCGCGTCGCCAGCCGCGCCCAGGTTTGGTTCGGCGCGCCAAACAGCGAGATCGAGAGGTCGACGAGGTGAATGCCGGTGGCGGAAAGCGGGCCAACGGGCGCGTGCACCGGTGAAAGGCGCCAATTGTCGGCTGGCAACTTCAGGAACTTGTCCTGGCTGAAGTTGCCCTCAATTGCCAGCAGAGTTCCGAATTCACCGGCCTTCGCGCGTTCGCGCATTTCGATGATCGCAGGCTCGAACCGCCGCTCATGACCTATGCCGAGCGTCACGCCGGCCGCCTTCACCGCCGCAAACGCGCTTTCGGCTTCGAGCGGATCGGTGCAAAGCGGCTTCTCGCAAAACACATGCTTGCCGGCCGCCGCAGCGGCGATGATCTGCGCCGCATGCTGTTTGTGCGGCGTGCAAAGGATGATGGCGTCGACGTCGGGCGCCGACAGCGCATCCTCGTAACGTGACGCCGTGCGTAGCCCGATTGCGGCGCCCGCCTCGCGCGCGCCGGCGTCGGGATCGACCCCGAGAACGGCCCGCAGATGCGTGCTGCCGCCCATGACGCGCGCCAGCGTCTGTCCCCACCAACCCAGTCCGATGATCGCGACGTTGAGCATGCGTCAGCCTCCCTGTGCGCTCGCCGAGCTCATCAATCGCTGGGAGAACGGCCTTTCATTTTGGGGTCATCCCAAGGGGGCGGCGCAAATATGTCAAACAGAAAATTGATAAAGGCGCGCAGCCGCGGGGTCATCCGTTTCTTCTGCTGGAACAGGACCGAGATGTCATAGGCGTGCGCGCGGCGCTCGGACATGACCTCGATGAGCGCACCGGAATCGAGCAGCGGCTGCACGTAA
>JAQGKM010000215.1 GCA_028290125.1 Hyphomicrobiales bacterium
CTCGAAGCCGGCAAGCATTCGGTGACGACGTTCCAGCCGATCGACATCACGACGGCGGTGGAAATCACCCAGTCGAAATATGATGGCGTGGTGTTTGAAGGCGAGCATCTGGGCTGGGTCATCACCAACATGAGGCATTCGCTGCAATACATGCTGTACCGAGCTCATATCGCCAAGGGCGGCGTCGCCCCATCCGTCACGCCGACCGCGCGCATCCCCGCCAACGGCTGCGAGATGAACCAGTTCATGGCCAAGCAAGCGCTCGACATTGGTTGCTACGGCATCGTCTTCCCGCATGTCTCGACCGTGCAGGAAGCCTATAACGCGGTCGCCGCCTGCCGCTACCCGCGCCTGAAGGACAAGCCGCTCTACGAGCCCGCAGGCATCCGTGGCGATGGCCCGATGCAGGCCTGCCGCTACTGGGGCATTGCCCAACAGGAATATTACGAAGTCGCCGACGTCTGGCCGCTCGCGCCCAAGGGCGAGATCCTCGTCGTCATCCAGATCGAGGACACGATGGGCATCGAGAACCTCGACGACATGCTGGCGAATGTGCCGGGCATCGGCGTGGTGCTGATCGGCGAAGGCGACCTCAGCCAGGAGCTGGGTTACCCGCGCCAGACCGAGCACAAGGTCGTGCTCGACGCGATGGTGCAGGTCGTCGCCACCTGCAAGAAGCACAATGTCATCGTGGGCCATCCGCATGTGTCGAAGGCCAACGCCGAGCGCGTGATCGGCGAAGGCTATCGCTACCTGATGGCCGGCGCGCCGCGCAATTACAGCGAACTCAACGACACGCTGAAGGCCGCCGGCCGCTAAGGCCAGCCCGCCTTGCCGACATGAAAAAGCCCCGGCGCAAACCGGGGCTTTTTTGTTGTCAGCGCTGGTTGAGCAGCGGAATGTCCTTGACGGACGGGGGTTTCTTGATCGTCAGCAGATAGGCGTGGATGTCGGCGACATCCGCGTCCGGCAGCACCGCCTCGACGTAATTGGGCATCAGCGTCTCACCCGAGTTGCGGATGAAGGCCGCGATGCCCTCCGCCGGCAGCGGATCGGGCGCGAGTTTCGGCCCCGTGTTGGCGCCCTGCCCCTGAAAACCGTGGCACTGGTAGCAGCCGACCTTTTCAAAGATCTGGCGTCCGCGCTCGGCATCCGCCGAGACGGCGGCCTGCGACCCGCAGAACGAAAGGCCTGCAACGAGCGAGAGAATGGAAAGGCTTTTCATGATCTCTCTCCTCAGCGCGGCTGCATGACGACGTCGACAAGCACGGGCTCGCCGGCCTTCACCATCGCGACGGCGCGCTTCAGCACCGACCCCAGTTCGTTCGGGTCCGTCACCGGCCCGAACGACGCCATGCCCATCGACTTGGCGAGCGTCGCGAAATCGACGTCAGGGTTCTGGATCTTGGTGCCGATGCTGGCGCGCTCGATGCCACGGTTGCGCCAGTTGCCCATGCGCTGCACGTGCATGACTTCCTGATGGTAGCCCTTGTTGTTGTGCATGATCGTGAGCAGCGGAATCTTGTGATGCACCGCCGTCCACAAGGCGCCGGGGCCATACATGAGATCGCCGTCGCCCTGCACGTTGACGACGAGGCGTCCGTGCTCGCGATGCGCCAGCGCGGCGCCGAGCGCAGCCCCCATGCCATAGCCCTGCCCGGCGCCGCCGGAATCGCCGATGAACTGATAGGACTTGTCGAAATTCCACAAACGATGCGGCCAGTTGCTCAGCCGCGCGTCGCGCGACACCAGCGCCCAGTCGTGGTCCTTGATCGCCGCCCAGAGTTCTGCGGACAGCCGCGCCGTCGAGATCGGCGTTTCATCCCAGCCGAGCGTCGCCGCCTCCGAGATGAGCCGGTTGCGGCTCTGGTCGAACGCCTTGGCGAGCGCTTCGCGGCGCTTGCCGATGGCGGTCTTGTGCGAGTCCGTCAGCGCCGAACGCACGGCCTCGATCAACAGGGGCAGCGTGGCTTCCGAGTCCGCGGCGATCGACAGGTCGACGCCCTGGTAGCGCTGGAAGTCCTGATAATTGGCCCGGATGTAGAGATCGCGCGTGGTGATCGTGGCGAGCTTCGTGCCCTCCTTGATGCGCGTGCCCTGCTTCTGCGACGGATTGTCGTTGAAGCTGTTGACGATGCCCCAGAAGTCGCTGACCTCGAGGCCGAGAACGAAATCGGCCGCCGCCACCACGGGGCGTGCGCGATCGGTCTGGTTGAGCGGATGACGGCTCGGGAAATTCTGGCGGCCATATTGATCGACGACCGCGGCGCCCACCAGCTCGGCGAGTTCGACGAGCAGCGGCATGCCGCGCGGCGTGCGCGTGAGGCGATCGACGACGATGACCGGGTTCTGCGCCTCGAGCAGCATCTTGGCGAGATCGCGCACTGCTTCGCTGTCGCCCGCCGGCGGCGCCGTCTTCGAAAGCTTGGGAATCCGCAGCTTCTCGCCTTCGCCGTAGCTCATCTCCTGCAGATGCGCGTCGAGCGAGATGGCGACGGGCGCATAGGGCGGCGTCATCGAGATCTTGTAGGCGCGCGTCATGGCTTCCGCCGCCGCCTGCAGCGACGCAGGCTGGTCGTCCCACTTGGTGAAGTCGCGGACGATGGCGAGCGGATCCTGCGCCGCATGCGTCGTGGCGACGCCGGGAATGCGATGGGCGGCGTCGAGATGATTGCCCGACATGACGAACATCGGCACTCGGTCGCACCAGGCATTGTAGAGCGACATGGTCGCGTGCTGCATGCCGACCGTGCCGTGAAACAGCAGTCCCATCGGCTTGCCCGACACCTTGGCGTAGCCATGCGCCATCGCGCCGCCGATCTCCTCATGCATGACGGTCAGAAGCTCGGGCTTCTGGTTCATCGCATAATTGTTGATCGATTCATGCAGGCCGCGGCAGCTCGACGCCGGATTGGTCGCGACATACTCGATGTCGAGCGCGCGCAGCACATCGACCATGAAGTCCGAACCCGGGCGACCGCCTTCGCTTGAAGATGCGGCGATGGGCGTGGGCTTTTCGAGTTCAGCCCGCATCATTTCCGCGGACGGCGGCATCGCCTTTCCGGCGGCGGTCAGGGCCTTGGTTTCCGTGGGGACAAGCGCAGCGCCAGACCCAGCGGCGGCGCCTGCGACGGTCGCGCCTTTCAGGAACAGACGGCGGTTCACCGCGATCTTCTCGTTCATGTAATCCTCCCGATACGTCGCCGTGTTGTCCGACCGGCTGACTTGTTGTGAAGCTAACATCGGCTCTCATGTGAGGCAATCACAAGCATTGGGCGCCGAACAAATCACCAAGCTGCGCAGTTATGTTTTGCGAAGACCTTGCGCCAGAGACGCCCATGAACGACCTGCCGAAAGACATCGACCACGACCCGGAGGACACGAGCCCGGTCGTCGGCCCGTCGCGGCCGCGCCTGCTCGGCGTGCTCGGCCCCGGCCTCATCACCGGCGCCTCCGACGACGATCCGAGCGGCATCGCGACCTATTCGCAGGCCGGCGCGCAATTCGGCTACGGACTGTCGTGGACGCTGGTGGTGACCTATCCGCTGATGTGCGCCGTGCAGATGATCGCCGCCCGCGTCGGCCGCACCACAGGTCACGGCATCGCCGGCGTGCTGCGCCGCCATTACCCGAACTGGCTGCTGCAATCGCTTGTCTTCCTGCTGGTCGTCGCCAACACGATCAACCTCGGGGCCGATCTCGGCGCCATGGCGGATGCGTTCACGCTGGTGCTGCCCGGGCCGCCCAAATGGCTGCTGATCGTCTCCTTCGCGGCCATCTGCATCTACGCGCAGGTGTTCCTGCAATACACGCGCTACGTCGCCGTGCTGAAATGGCTGACGCTCGTGCTGTTCGCCTATTTCGCCGCAGTGATGACCACGCATGTCGACTGGCGCGCACTGGGCGCCGGCCTCGTGTGGCCGAAGCTGCAATGGGACAGCACCTATCTCACGACCGTCGTCGCCCTCTTCGGCACGACGATCAGCCCCTACCTGTTCTTCTGGCAGGCGGCGCAAGAGGTCGAGGACATTCACGCCTATCGAAATCGCCACCGCCTCACCCGCGCGCCGCAACAGGGCCGGCCGGCGCTGGCGCGCATCGAAGTCGATACGCTGGTGGGCATGGGTTTCTCGAATCTCGTTGCGCTCGCCATCATGGTGACGGCCGCCGCCACGCTTAACGCCAAGGGCGTCACCGATATCCAGAGTTCGGCGCAGGCGGCCGACGCCTTGCGGCCGATCGCCGGCGAATTCGCATTCCTGGTCTTCGCACTGGGCATCATCGGCACAGGCGCGCTCGCCGTGCCGGTGCTGGCGGGCTCCGCCGCTTATGCGCTGGGCGAAGCGCGCCAATGGCCGGTCGGCTTTTCGCGCAAATGGCAGGAGGCGAAGGCCTTCTACGCGACGGTCGCGCTCGCGACGCTCGTCGGCATGGTGCTGAACTTCACCAACATCGATCCGATCAAGGCGCTGTACTGGAGCGCCGTCATCAATGGCGTGTCGGCCGCGCCCGTCCTGGTGGCGATGATGCTGATCGCGCGACGCCGCGACATCATGGGGGAGTTCACGATCGGGAAAGCGCTCACATGGCTCGGCTGGGGCGCGACGCTGCTGATGTCCGCCACCATCCTGGCGATGGCTCTTCTCTGAATTTCGAGCTGGGACGGAACCTTGCTGCAAGCTAAGCATTAAGCAGATAGGGGCAGCTTTTACGCTGTTCAAGAGACGTGCGATTTTGACTTCAGCTTGACAATTTTTTTCAAATGCAGCGACAATTCATTTCAGAAGAGACCATTGTCACGTGCTCAACACTTCGTCGATCAAACTCGAGACTGATCCACAGCGCAAATCAAGCGCGAGACTAACTTCAGTCATTTATGTCGTCTTAACCATATTTGTATTGGGCGCATCGTTGGCGCGCGCCGAAAACCTGCGGGCGACGCTCGTCATCGATGCCGAGTTCGGGCATCCGACCAGCACGTCGGCACAAGCCATTGCGCTCGGCGCGCGGCTCGCGGTGCGCGACATGGCGCAGGCCGGGCTGCCGGTGACCCTCAACGTCCGCACGACGGACAATCGCGGAATTGCCGCCATCGGATCCGACAATTTCACCGACGCCGCGCAAGACCCGTCGGTCGTCGCCGTCATGGGCGGCAAGTTCAGCCCCGTGCAGATCGAAGTCGCGCCGCTCGCGCAGGCGCTGAATCTCATGCTGCTCGATCCCTGGGGATCGGCCGATGCGATCATCGACAACGGCTTCACGCCGAACTGGGCCTTCCGCCTGTCGCTCAGGGACGAATGGGCGAGCGACATCTTCGTGGAAGCGGCGCTTGCCGACGGCAAACGCCGCACGGGCGTGATCCTTCCCAACACAGCCTGGGGCCGCAGCATGCAGTCTGCGCTGCGCTCCAGGGCGCAGCGCACGGGCCTGCGCATCGTCGGCGAGCGCTGGTACAATTGGGGCGAGCCGTCGCTTGTGCAACGCTATCACGACCTCGCCGCCGACGGGGCCGAGACCATCATCGTCGTGGCCAATGAAATCGAGGGGTCTATCCTCTTCCGTGAGGTCGCGGCGCTGCCCGAGAACAAGCGGCTTCCGCTCCTGTCGCATTGGGGAGTCACGGGCGGCAATCTCGCGCAACTTGCCGGCGAGGCGCTGGGCAAGCTCGACCTGCGCATCGTGCAGACGTTCTCCTTCCACACGCCGCGCACACCGCGCGCCATCCATCTGCGCGACAGGGTGCTCGCCGACACAGGCAAGGCGGCCATTCGCGACATCGAGAGCCCGGTGGGCGTGGCGCATGCCTATGACCTGACCTGGCTGCTGGCGCTGGCGATCCAGAGCGCCGGCACGACCAATCGCGCACGCGTTCGCGATGCGCTGGAGCGGCTTGGACCGTTCGAAGGCGCCACGCGCTTTTACGATGCGCCCTTCACGCCAGACCGGCACGAAGCGCTGTCCCGGGCGGAAGTCTTTCTCGCACGCGACCTGCCCGGGCGCGGCCTCGTTCCGGTCGAGCCGTGAGCCTCACATGAGCAACCCATCCGGCGCCTGGCGCATATCCGGCTGGACGATCGAGCGCATGGTGCGGATGAGCATCGTCGCGATCTCCTCGGCTGCCATCCTCGTGATGGCGATCGTGTCGTGGCAGCTGGCGCGCGACGCGGGCAGCCAGACGATGCACGAACTGACCCAGATCTCCATCGCCGCCGCGCGGGCGCGCCTCGGCGACTCGGTGCAAAAGCACGTGCGCGAGTTCGAACAGATCGCCGCTTCGTCCGTGATCGGCACGGCGCTGACGGATTCGAGCGGCGGCCGCGAAGGCTATCTTGCGCCGTTTCTCGAACAGAGAACGATCGCCACCGGCATGATCTTCGCGCTCTATGATTATCGCGGACGGTTGCTGATCCGAACCGGCGGCGATCCGGACGTCGGCGGCACCGCCATGGCGGGCGAGCCCCAGGGCGCAGTCCTGCAGAACCTCGGCTTCCGCGTCTCGCCCGACTGGATCGAACTCGAGGCGCCGATCCGCTTCTTCGCCGACAACAAGCCGATCGGCTTTCTCGTCGGGGCCATCAAGCCCGCGACGCTGGCGGCCGACACGTCGCCCGCCGCCTCGAAATTCTACAGCACGAATGTCGCCTTCTACGTGACGACGTCCTACGTCGACAAGCCGATGCACATGAAGATCATCGAGACGCCGCGCATGACGCTCGCGGCACGGCTCGAACTGGAGACGCAGACGTCCTGGATCGACGATCTGCAACGCAAGCTGACGCTGCTCGGGTTCATCGCGACGGTCGCGGCGCTCGTCATCAGCGCCGCCGTGGCGCGCTGGACCGCAAAAGTCATCACCTCCCCGATCGGCGAACTGACCGCCGCCATGGCCAAACTGCGCAACGGCGAAAAGGCCGATCCTCCGAAGAACGGCATGCCGGTGGAAATCGAGGCGCTGTCCTCGGCGCTGTTTCTCGCCTTCGATGAACGAAGCGCCGCGTTGCAGAAAGTGCAGAGCCTCGC
>JAQGKM010000445.1 GCA_028290125.1 Hyphomicrobiales bacterium
TACGCGGCCTCGTTGAAGACGCTGGAAGACGCATGCACGCGCATCCAGCGGTTCACGGGCAGCCTGACGTAAGGCTTTCGCCTTCGCCGGAATGAAGAAAGCCTCGCTTCCGCGGGGCTTTTTTTCATTCTGTGAGGCGCCCCGCTTCTCCCAGGGGGAGAAGCTGTCAGCGAAGCTGACTGATGAGGGGCTTTCTATTCAGTCGGTGAGGCCGAAACCCCTCACCCCGGCTCGGGGCTTTGCCCCGAGTCCGCCCTCTCCCGACGGGAGAGGGTTCGACGCACGTCGCTTAGAACCGCAGCAGGCCCTTGAGCGCGTTCAGCACGAAGCTCGGTTCCTGGCCGCCGGTCGGGGTCGTGCGGGTCACGAAGTCGATGACCTTGCCGTCTTCCATCCCGTAATTGGCGACGCGGGTGACGCGCTTGCCGGGGCCGAAGTAGACCGCCACGACGCGCTGGTCGACGACCGTCGGGCTCATGAACTGAACCGTGCGTTCGGTCTTCTGGGTGATGTAGTACCAGGCGTCGCCGCCGACCGTGGAGGTCGTCGAGGGCGTGCCCAGGATGGTGAGCACCTGCTCGGCCGAGGCTCCGACCTTCACCTGGGCGAGCGCGCGCTGGTCGAGCACGTAGCCGTGCTGCACCGTGCCGTCGTAGCCGAGGCAGCCTCCGAGGCCGAGCGCCAGCGCAACGGCGCCTGCGATCCGCAGCGAAGCAAACCCGCGCCGCTTGGCGCCGTCACGGTTAGAATTCACGTTCATCCGCCGACTCTCCGGGAATTTCCCTTGCATCCACTGCTTTCGATGCCTAACCCCCGTCCTGACGAAATGCAAGCAAGGCGGAGCTTTGTCCCCCTTCCAATCAGAACCCGGAGCCGGATCATGTTCGGGCTGTTCAAGCGTAACCCCAACAGGGTCTTGATCGACAAGCTTCACGGCGAGATCATGGCGGGCGTGCAGCAGCCGGCGCTTTATTTGGACTGCGGCGTGCCAGACACATTCGAGGGTCGGCTCGAAATGCTGATCCTTCATACGGCCGCGACCGTGCGCCGAATCGAGCAACTCGCCGCGCCCGGGCCCGAGCTCGCGCAAGATGTGATGGACGGCGTCTTCCGCCACCTCGACGGCACGCTGCGCGAGATGGGCGTCGGCGACATCACTGTGCCAAAGAGAATCAAGAAACACGCGGAAGCCTTTGCGGGCAGGACGCTTTCCTACGCCCGCGCGCTCGAAGAAAACGGCGAGGCGGCGCTGCGCGTCGCGCTGGCGCGCAATGTCCTGCGCGACGAAACGCGCGCCGATGCGCCCGAGACCCACAGGCTCGCCGCCTATGTGCGCGCCGTCGAGGCGCGGCTGGCGACCTACGATCTGAACCATTTCCTCGCCGGGACGATCGGCTTTCCCGCGCCGAAAACAGGAGCCGCCTGATGTCGAAGCAGCCGAACAAGGGCAAGAAGCCGCGCGCCGACGAGAAGGAGGCCGCCACCCGTCTGCCGCCGCCGCCGCCGTCCGGACTTCCGGTCATGCCGCGCCCGTTCGAGGTGAACGACATCCGTGACGATGGCGGCACGTTCGTCAATGTCGAGGCGACTCCGGCGGAGCGTGCGGCGCTGGCGCAGGCGTACGATCTGCAGGACGTCGCGTCGCTCACGGCGCGCTTCAATCTCGTGCGGCGCGGCAAGACCGTCGCCGTGACGGGCGACGTGAAGGCCCGCATCACGCAGGTGTGCGTCGTCACCGTCGAGGCCTTCGAGAGCGATGTCGACGAACCGGTCGATCTCACCTACGCGCCCGAAGCGCAGGTCGCCGAGGCGTGGGAGCGCATCGCCAAGGCGGAGGCCTCAGGCACCAATGCGCCGGTGGAAGATCCGCCGGACGTGATCGTCGACGGGCGCATCGATCTTGGCCTGCTGACCGCCGAAACGCTGTCGCTGTCGCTCGATCCGTACCCGAAGAAACCCGGGGTTGAATTCGAGGCGCCGGAAGCGACGGAGGACGACGTGGACGAATCTCCGTTCGCCATGCTGGCGAAGCTGAAGAAGGATATCGGGCCGGGCGGCGCGTGACGCGAAGCTAGAGGCGGGCTGTTTGCGTTTGGGCTGCAAACGTCTATTGTCCGGCGCCTTTCAGGCCTGAGGCGCGCGCGTTGAGCGTCCCTCGGAGGCCGGCAAGACTCTCTGGGAGCCCAGGTTCGATGTCCACGCAAATCAGGATCGCGCTCGACGCCATGGGCGGCGACCATGGTCCGTCCGTCGTCATTCCCGGCGCGGCCAAGGCGCTGGAGCGCCGGTCCGAAATGGAATTCGTGCTCGTCGGCGACGAGGCGCGCATCGCGCCGTTGCTGGCGCAGCATCCCGCGCTGAAGGCGCGCTCGACGATCCTGCACACCGATGTCGCCGTCTCGATGGACGACAAGCCGAGCCAGGCGCTTCGCCGCACGCGCCGCGCGTCGTCCATGTGGATGGCGCTCGATGCGGTGAAGACCGGCCAGGCCGACGTCATGATTTCGGCCGGCAACACCGGCGCGCTGATGGCGATGGCGACGATCTGCCTGCGCACCATGGCGGGCATCGACCGCCCGGCGCTCGCCTGCATGTGGCCGACCGCGCGCGGCCGCTCGATCGTGCTCGACGTCGGCGCGACCATCGGGGCCGACGCGCAGCATTATGTAGACCTCGCCATGATGGGTTCGGCGATGGCGCGCATCGTGCTCGACATCGAGCGCCCGACGGTTGGCCTGCTCAATGTCGGGGTCGAGGAAATCAAGGGCATCGAGGAAGTGAAGGCCGCCGGGCGCATGCTGCGCGAGGGCGACTATCCTGCGCTGCAATATCACGGCTTCGTCGAGGGCGATGACATCGGCAAGGGCACGGTGGACGTCGTCGTGACCGAAGGGTTCACCGGCAACATCGCCTTGAAAACGGCGGAAGGCACGGCCAAGCAATTGGCCGACGTTCTGCGAAGCGCCATGGGCGCCGGGCTGATGTCGAAGATCGGCTATCTGTTCGCGCGCGGCGCGTTCCAGACGCTGAAGGACAAGATGGACCCGCGCAACGTCAACGGCGCGGTGTTCCTCGGGCTCGACGGAGTTGTGATTAAGAGTCACGGCGGCACGGATGCGCTGGGATTCTCGAATGCGATCGGCATAGGCTTCGATACGGTTCGTCACCAATTGCTCGGAAAGATTCGCGAGTCCCTCGCGCAATCCGACGACGGACGGATCGCAGTCACGGCCGACATGGATGCGCGCGCCTGATCGGCGCTGCGAAGCAACGGAACAGGCACTTGACCTCTGGCAACACCATTCGTTCAGTCGTTCGCGGCATCGGGTCCTACCTGCCCGCCAAGAAGGTTTCGAACGCCGATCTGGAGAAGATCGTCGACACGAACGATGACTGGATCGTGCAGCGCACGGGCATTCGCAATCGCCACATTGCAGGCGAGGGCGAAACGACGTCGATGCTCGCGACCCATGCGGCGCGCGCCGCGCTTGAAAACGCCGGCCTCACCGCCAACGACATCGATCTGGTGATCGTCGGCACGGCGACGCCCGACTACACATTCCCGTCCGTCGCCACGCAGGTGCAGGCCGCCATCGGCATGAACCATGGCGCCGCCTTCGACCTCCAGGCCGTCTGCTCGGGCTTCGTCTTCGCGTTGGCGACGGCGGACAAGTTCCTGTGCTCCGGCTCGCACAAGCGCGCGCTGGTCATCGGCGCCGAGACCTTTTCGCGCCTGCTCGACTGGAACGACCGCACGACCTGCGTGCTGTTCGGCGACGGCGCCGCGGCGCTCATCCTCGAGGCGCAGGAAGGGCAGGGGACCACGAAGGATCGTGGCGTCCTGACCACCCATCTGCGCTCCGACGGTCGGCATCGCGAGAAGCTCTACGTCGACGGCGGGCCGTCCACCACCGGCACCGTCGGTCATCTGCGCATGTCGGGCCGCGAGGTGTTCCGCCACGCCGTCAGCATGGTCACGGACGTGATGACCGACGCCTTTGCGGCGACCGGCACGAGTGCGGAAGATCTCGACTGGTTCGTGCCACACCAGGCCAACCGCCGCATCATCGACGCCTCCGCCGAGAAGCTGCATATCGCGCCGGCGAAGATCGTCATCACTGTCGAGGATCACGGCAACACGTCTGCCGCTTCCATTCCGCTGGCGCTCGCCGCGGCGGTGGCTGACGGGCGGATCAAGCCGGGCCAGCTCGTCATGATCGAGGCGATGGGCGGCGGGTTCACCTGGGGTTCGGCGCTCATCCGCTGGTGACGCGGCGTCCACCCGCGCATTGCGGGACGGGCCGGCGACCCCGGTCATGCCTTTGTCCATGAACCATTTCAGGTTTTGGCTCATTCTGGGCTGCGCTGCCTTAAACGGCTGACGCAAGGGTCGAAACTCGTCCAACTCTTGTAGATTCTTATTGCATAGGTAGCGCTTTGAGTTACGATCGCGTTGTTTTTAATTATGGATATTGCAATGACCAGAACTCATTTCGACACGAAAGAAGGTCGTACTGTCACGCGCGCCGACCTTGCTGAAGCGGTTTACGGACGTGTGGGCCTGTCACGCGCGGACTCTGCCGAGATGGTTGAGGTCGTGCTGGGCGAGATCTCGGAAGCGGTGATCGGCGGCGAGGTGGTGAAGCTCTCCTCCTTCGGCTCGTTCATGGTTCGCATGAAGGGCGAGCGCGTCGGACGCAATCCGAAGACCGGCATCGAAGTGCCGATCACGCCGCGGAAGGTGATGGTTTTCAAACCATCGAATATCCTGAAGTCGCGAATCAACAGCGGCCCCGCCGCTGACCTCGTCGACTAGCCAAAGGAGATGCGGCCATGGACAGACCAGCTGACGCCTTCCGGACGATCAGCGAAGTGGCCGACGATCTCGACCTGCCCCAGCACGTGCTCCGGTTCTGGGAGACACGCTTCACGCAGATCAAGCCGCTGAAGCGTGGCGGGGGACGGCGGTACTACCGTCCGGACGATGTCGAATTGCTGCGCGCCATCCGTCACCTTCTCTACGGTGAGGGCTACACGATCCGTGGCGTGCAGCGGATCCTGAAAGAGCAGGGCGTCAAGGCCGTCATCGGTCTGGTGCGCGCCGGCGCGTCGGACGGCGCGGCCGTCTCCGGGCCGGCCACTGCGTCGGCGCATGGGCCCGGCGTGCAGCAGCGGTCCGAGCCGACCATGGGAACGCTCGAGCGTGACGCCGACGACGCTTCGCTCTCGCCCGCGCATCTCGACGTGCTGCATGCCGCGCTGGCCGAACTCGCCGAATGCGCCCGCATCCTGCAGGCGGCGCGCAACTAACATTCCAGGCGGCGTGACCGGGCGCAATTTCTTCACGCGAGGCAGGCTTTCATGAGGCGCGGCGGTTGCGCGCAGGCGCCTGCTTCTCTATAA
>JAQGKM010000234.1 GCA_028290125.1 Hyphomicrobiales bacterium
GCGTCGTCGTGGTCCTTCGCGTCGGCGGGATCGATGGTGAGCAGCGGCAGTGCGCGCCAGTCTTCGCGATGGTCCATCGTGGCGGCGCGGGCGGTGTCGGCCTCGGCCAGCGTTTCAGGCCGGAAAACATTGGGGATGTTGTGCGCGTGAATGGCGATCAGGCTGACGGCCTTTTCGTTCTTCAGCGAGCCGAGACGTTCCTTCACGCGCGCGGCGGGCAGGCCGAAGCGGCCCTCGCGCATGATCTCCACGGCGACGAGATCGCCGTCCTGCGCCTCGCGTTCGGCGCCGGGCGGGATCGCGAGTTCGCGATTCATGTTCTTCTTGTCGACCGGGATCAGACGTCCGCCGCCGGTTGGCAGCGCGCGGTAGATGCCCAGCACCTGCATCTTGGCGCGCGACAGAAGCTTGATGACGCGCGCGACGTAGACGAGCTTGTCGCCATCGCTGTCCTCGGACAATTCAGCGCGCAGGAGGGCGCGGTCGCCAACGCCGGGCGCCGGTTGTCCGGGACGCGCCTTGCGCGGCGTGTTGATGATGATCTTGGGCGGCGGACCGAGCTCTTCGTCCCACTCGACAGGCGTCGCCAGCAATTCGCCGTCGCGGTCGCGCTTGTTGATGTCGGCCAGCACGACATTGGGCAGCAGGCCCTTCTTGTGCAGGACCTTGCCGCGCCGTTCGACGGCGCCGTCGCTCTCGAGCTCCTTGAGCAGGGCCTTGAGCCCGATCCGGTCGGCGCCCTTGATGCCGAACGCCCGCGACACCTCGCGCTTGCCGATCTTCACCGGCTGCCCACCCGCAGCCTCACGCTCGCGCGCAATGAAGGCGAGAATGTCGGACTTGGAGGGCAGGGGAGCGCGGCTGGCGGGTTCAGGTTTCTTCGGCATGAGGTGTGTTTAGCACGAGAACCCGCATTTTTGCGAAACCCTCTCCCGCGCTGGCGGGGGAGGGAGCGCACACGATCTACGCTTTCTTCTTCGCAGCCGCCTTCTTGGCCGGAGCTTTCTTCTTCACGGCGGCCTTCTTGGCCGGAGCCTTCTTAGCCGGAGCCTTCTTGGCAGCAGCCTTCTTTGCCGGGGATTTCTTCGCCGCAGCCTTTTTCGCCGGGGCCTTCTTGGCCGCGCGCCTTGCGCCTGCCGGACCTTCCTTTTCGGCGATCATCGCGAGCGCGTCGTCGAGCGTGAGGTCGTCGGGCGAGAGGCTTTTGGAGATGGTGGCGTTGACCTTGCCCCATTTCACGTAAGGCCCGAAGCGTCCGGCGTTCACCGTGACGGCGCCGCCGGAGGGGTGCTGGCCGAGCAGCTTGCCGCCGCCCGCGTCGGTTCCGTTCTGCTTGGCTTCCAGCAGTTCGACCGACTGCTCGAGCGTAAAGGTCTCGGGATCGGTCCCCTTGGGGATCGTCGCGTTGATCTTGTTCCAGGCGACGTATGGCCCGAACCGGCCCGACTTGATCGAGATCGCGCCGCCCTTGGGGTGTTCGCCGACCGCGCGCGACGATCCGCCGCCGCCGAAACGGCCGCCGCCGCCGGCTTCCTTCGTCAGGATGAGATCAACCGCGCGATTGGCGCCGATGCCGAGCACGTCGTCGTCACGGCCGAGGTTCGCGTAAGTCTTGCCATGCTGCACATAGGAGCCGTAGCGCCCGATGCCGGCCACGATCGGCTCGCCGCTTTCAGGATGGCGCGCGACTTCGCGCGGCAGCGAGAGCAGCGCGAGCGCCTGCTCCAGCGTCACCTCGCCTGCCGACAGGCCCTTGGGCAGCGACGAGCGCTTCGGCTTCTCGCCTTCGCCGAGCTGCACATAGGCGCCGAAGCGGCCGTCGCGCAGCGTGACTTCGTCGCCGGTGTCGGGATCGTTGCCGAGCACGCGCACGCCGGGGCGCGTGTCGCCGTCTGCGCCAGGCGTCAGCGTGCGGGTGAACTTGCACTCGGGATAGTTCGAGCAGCCGATGAAGGCGCCGAATTTCGAGAGCTTCAGCGACAGCTGGCCAGCGTGGCAGGACGGGCAGGCGCGCGGGTTCGATCCATCGCCCTTGTCGGGGAAGATGTGCGGCGCGAGCAGGTCGTTGAGATTGTCGAGCACCTGCGTGGTGCGCAGATCTTTCGTGCCCGCAAGAGCTTCCGAAAACTCCTTCCAGAAGTCGCGCAGCAATTGCTTGTAGTCGCCGTCGTGGTTGGAGACCTTGTCGAGCTTTTCCTCGAGCCCGGCCGTGAAGTCATATTCCACGTAGCGCGGGAAGAAGCTTTCGAGGAACGCCGTGACGATGCGGCCCTTGTCTTCCGGCACGAGGCGCTTCTTGTCGACGCGCACATATTCACGGTCGCGCAGCACGGCGAGCGTCGAGGCGTAGGTCGAGGGACGGCCGATGCCGAGCTCTTCCATGCGCTTGACCAGGGTCGCCTCGGTGAAGCGCGGCGGCGGCTCGGTGAAATGCTGGGCGGCCTCGATGCGCTCCTTCGACAGGCGGTCGCCCTGCGACATCGGCGGCAAGCGGCTGCCATCCTCGTCATCCTCGTCGTCCTTGCCTTCCTGATACAGGGTCAGGAAGCCGTCGAAGCGCACGACCTGTCCGGTGGCGCGCAGATCAACGCGCCGGTAGGGCATGTTCGGCGCACTGACGTTGGCGGCGATGTCGACGCTGGTGCGCTCGAGCTCGGCCGATTCCATCTGGCTCGCGATGGTGCGCGTCCAGATGAGTTCATAGAGCTTCGCCTGCTCGACGCTCTCGGCCTGACGCGTGAATTCGCGCGGCAGTCGGGCGAGGTCGGTCGGGCGCACGGCTTCATGCGCTTCCTGCGCATTCTTGGCCTTGGTGGTGTATTTGCGCGGCGCGCCGGGCAGGTACTTCGCGCCATATTCCTTTTCGATCACGCTGCGGGCGCTGACGATCGCCTCGGGCGCCATGTCGACGCCGTCGGTACGCATATAAGTAATGACGCCATCCTCGTAGAGCCGCTGGGCGACCTGCATGGTGCGGGCCGGCGCGAAGCCGAGCTTGCGCGACGCTTCCTGTTGCAGGGTCGAGGTGGTGAACGGCGGGTAGGGGTGGCGCTTGGCGGGCTTCGACTCGACTGACGCGACATCGAAGGTTGCGGCGTTGAGCGCAGTCTCGAAGGCGCGCGCTTCCGCTTCCGTCCCGACATCGAGGCGGCTGTATTTCTTCCCGTCGGCGCCGACGAGGCGCGCGGTGAAGGGCGCGCCGTCCTTGGTCTTCAGGAAGGCGGCGAGCGACCAGTATTCACGCGCCCGGAATTTCTCGATCTCGAGTTCGCGGTCGCAGACGAGGCGCAGCGCCACCGATTGCACGCGGCCGGCCGATTTCGCGCCGGGCAGCTTGCGCCACAGCACGGGAGAGAGGTTGAAGCCGACAAGATAGTCGAGCGCACGGCGCGCCAGATAGGCGTCGACCAGCGCGGTATCGATCTGGCGCGGCGACTTCATCGCTTCCAGAATGGCGGTCTTGGTGATCGCGTTGAAGACGACGCGCTCGACGTGCTTGTCCTTGAGCACCTTCTTGTTCTTCAGCACTTCCAGCACGTGCCAGGAAATCGCCTCGCCCTCGCGATCCGGATCGGTTGCGAGAATGACCTTGTCGGCGTCCTTTACGGCGGCGGCGATGTCCGACAGGCGCTTGGCGGCCTTGGCGTCGACCTCCCAGAGCATGGCGAAATCGGCCTCGGGATCGACCGACCCATCTTTGGCCGGAAGATCGCGCACGTGTCCGAACGAGGCGTAGACCTCGTAGTTCGAACCCAGATAGTTGTTGATCGTCTTGGCCTTGGCCGGCGACTCGACGATGACGACGTCCATGAAAATACCCTGAATTTCAATAGCTTGGTGTTCGAAGTCGATCCTTGCGAAACGTCTTCCAGTGCCCCGCGGGAGCCAAGCTTGCGGAGCGAAACATGGTGGACCGACCCCAGCCTGTCAAATGAGGGGCTCCAGCCAAGCCTGACCCGGCTGGCTTGCTCGGGCGACTCCCCGCTAAAGCGGGGGCTCCGGAGCGCCGCTTGGAGACACCCTACGAATGGGCTATGCAGGGCCTCTCTCCGGAGCTGAAATGGCTGCCTTACCCACACAGGCCTTCGAACGTTTCTTCCCATTCTGGCTGCGTACCTTCGTCCGCACCCGTGAAACTGGCCTTGCCCTGTGCGCGCTCGTCATCGGCGTCGTCTCGGGCGTGCTGGTCGGGCTGATCGCCAATGCGGCCCAGCTTCTCCACGAGTTCTTCTTCGCGTTGCCGCCCGAGCAGCGCCTGTCGGCGACCTTCGGCGTGGATGTCTGGCGCGCGCTGGCCTTTCCGATCGGCGGCGGCTTCGTGCTCTCGCTCGTCGTGTGGATCGCCGGGACGCGCTTCAAGGGCCGCATGGCCGACGCCATCGAGGCCAATGCGCTGCACGGCGGGCGGCTCAGCGTGGGCGGCTCTCTTTATATTACGCTGCAGACTTTCATCTCGAACGCCTGCGGCGCGTCCGTCGGACTGGAGGCCGCCTATACGCAGGTCTGCGGCGCGCTGGCCTCGTTCCTCGGGCGCGGACTTGCGGCGCGCCGGTCCGACATGCGCCTGCTCGTCGCCTGCGGCGCGGCCGGCGCGATCTCGGCCGCTTTCGGGGCGCCGCTGGCAGGCGCGTTCTACGCCTTCGAGGTGGTGCTGGGCGCCTATGCGGTCGCCTCGCTTGTGCCGGTGGTGGCCAGCGCGATCGTCGCGAGCCTCGTCTCGGGGATGATCACGCAGCGGCACGGCCCGCTGCCCGTGATCACGGACTTCAACGCCGCGACCGGCGAGTTCTTCGGCCATATCCTGATACTTGGCGTCGTCTGCGCGGTAGGCAGCATCCTGCTGATGCAGGGCGTCGCGCTGGCGGAGCGCATCTTCAGCCATCGCCGCTTGCCCGTGTTGCTGCGGCCCGCGCTCGGCGGCGTGATCGTCGGCGGCTTCGGCATCATCACGCCGCAGATTTTTGGGGCCGGGCATGGCGCCTTTCAGCTCAACCTCATGCAGTCGGTGCCGCTCGGCATGCTCGCGGGCCTGATCGTCCTGAAGGGTCTGGCGTCGGCCATCTCGCTCGGGTCGGGTTTTCGCGGCGGCCTGTTCTTCGCCTCGTTGCTGATCGGCGGATTGCTCGGACGTCTTTATGCGGAAACCGTGACGCTCTACACGCCGTTCGATTT
>JAQGKM010000236.1 GCA_028290125.1 Hyphomicrobiales bacterium
CGCTGCAGGACATCATCGCCATTCTGGGCATGGACGAACTGTCCGAAGAGGACAAGCTGACCGTGGCGCGCGCCCGCAAGATCGAGCGCTTCCTGTCGCAGCCGTTCCACGT
Organism: Hyphomicrobiales bacterium; assembly: GCA_028290125.1. Classification (GTDB taxonomy): domain Bacteria; phylum Pseudomonadota; class Alphaproteobacteria; order Rhizobiales; family Beijerinckiaceae; genus Terripilifer. Next base: position 113 of record JAQGKM010000236.1, read on the forward strand.
CGCGGAAATCTTCACGGGCTCGCCCGGCAAGCTCGTGTCGCTCGCCGACACGATCAAGGGCTTCAAGGGCCTTGTCGAAGGCAAGTACGATCACCTCCCCGAAGCCGCCTTCTACATGGTCGGCACGATCGAGGAAGCGATGGAAAAGGCGCAGCGCCTCGCCAAGGAAGCTGCGTAATCAAGAGACGACCGGGGCGCGCCTCACGCGCGCTCCGGCTGCAAAATCTTCCGGTGTGCGCCGCAAGCGCACCCGGTCGATCGCCCCGGTTGGAGACAGGTTATGGCCGCTTTTCATTTCGAGCTCGTGTCGCCCGAACGCCTCATCTTTTCAGGTGAAGTCGAACAGGTCGTCGTGCCCGGATCCGAGGGCGTCTTCACCGTGCTCGAGAACCATGCGCCGATGATGTCGACGATCCGCCCCGGCGTGATCGAGGTCACGTCATCCGCCGGCGCCAACAAGCTGTTCGTGCGCGGCGGCTTTGCCGACGTGTCGCCGACCGGCCTGACGATCCTCGCCGAACAGGCGATCCCGGTCGCCGAACTCGACGCCGTCAAGATTGACGCCGAGCTTCGCGCCGCCGAAGAGGATCTCGAGGACGCGTCCTCGGACGAAACCCGCGAGGCCGCGACCCTGCGGGCCGAGCAGCTCCGCGCCATGCGCGCCGCCCTCAATTCCTGATCAGACGCCGAGCAGGTTCGATTCGTCGAAAGCCTTACGCACCTGATAGGCGTGAAGCTGCGTGAACACGCGCTTCAGCCAGCTGCGCAGATCCGCCCGCACGACCAGCGACATGTCCTCGGCCGAAGGGGCTTTCAGAAACCCCGACAGCGAAAAGCGCGGGTTTTCGATGACGTTGCGCGCGGACCCGTCGAGTCGCGGGACCTGGAACGAGTGGCGTGCCTCGAACGCGTCGAGATGGTCGTAGATCGTCTCGCCCAATTGCACCGGCCCCTGGTTCACGACGGGTATCACCTCGCCGCACAAGGCCTGCTCCAACACGTGCGCCGCCTCGATGGCGACCTTCGATCCGTTGCTGACGAAGAGGATGACGGGTTCGAAGCCGTTCTTGCCCGCCTCATCGACGAGGCCGATGTCGCGCACCTGCGTGAAAAAACGTGTGTAGATCTGCGACGACACTTCGACGATCCGGACCTCCGCCCCGGGCGACACCAGCCTGTCGAAGAGCGCGATCTGGCCACGCGTCGTCGACAGGTCCGAGATCGTGCAGGCGTGCGGAAACCAGCCGCCGAGCGCACGGCTGTGCGGATCCGTGTCGAAAAGCGCGAACGGGCGATTTTCGAACGTCAGGTAATCGCACAGCAGGCGTGTGACCGTGCTCGTGCCCGTCTTGGCGTGCGGCGAGCAGACGATGTAGATCGGCGTTCCCGACATGGCCCCGCGATCAGGCGCTGCGGCGCAGTTCGGGCGCGATCAGCGTGTTGAGGCCGATGGCGTCGAGTTCGCTGGCGATGTTGCGCATCCACGTCCGCACATAGCCGCGCAACACGAACGAGCCCTGCTTGCCGGCGACGAAGTTCGCAAAAGGCACGCCGTTGAGCTCAACCTGCTCGTAGGCCATTTCGTCGAGTTTCGGGATGGTGATCTCACCCGCGCATTGCACGTCGCCGAAATAGGACGCGTAGGTCTTGGGATCCCATTCGAAGAAGGTCGTGTCGTTGATGTGGTTCTTGGCGAGATAGTAATGCGCCTTCTTCACATACGGGGCGATGTCGGCGATCTCGCCCAGAGACGACACCGACGGTCCGAGCACGTGAATGATCACGAAGGTGAACTGGCCATCGTCGACGGCGTCCAGGAAGCCCACGTCGCGCAGTACTTTCAGCGTCTCGGTGAGCATGCCGGCGCGCACGTCGATGACCGTCGTCTTGGCCATCGTGTCGTTCAGCGTATCGAGCACGCGCATCTGGTCGGAGGTTTCGGTGATGTCGACGATCGTCGTTTCGTCGGCGTGGAAACGGTGCAGCGCGCCGCGCGGCGATTCCGTGTCGAAAGCCCGCGCCGGGATGTTGCGTGCGGCAAGGTAATCGAGGATCGCACGGGAAATGGTGGTCTTACCAACGCCGCCCTTGTCGGCGCCAACCAGAATCACGGCAGGCTTCATCGTGAAAACTCCGAATTGCAATTCATAAGCTGAAACTCGGCTGATCTTACATGAAAGGCGGTCCGGGCAATACGCCTCGCGCGTTCCCTTGCGGAAGTTTCGGCCGCCCCGCGCGGCTTGCCACTCCGGCATCGCCTCCGTAAGGTCCGCCCGCGGCCAAACCGCACAAGGAAATCGCGCCCATGTTGCCGCAAGCGGCTGATTACGAGACGCTAATCGCAAGTTTCCGTTGGAATATTCCCGACAGACTCAACATCGGAGTCGCGGTATGCGACGCATGGGCCACGACCGATCCGCAGCGTCCGGCGCTCGTCCAGTGGACCCGAGATGGGCTGGTTATCCACACTTACGACGATTTGCGCCGTGCTTCGAACCGGCTCGCGCAGGCCTTTCTGCGGCAGGGCGTCCGCGCGGGCGAGCGTGTCGCGCTGCTGCTGCCGCAATCGCCCGAGACGCTGATCGCCCACATCGCCATCTACAAGATCGGCGCGGTCGCCTTGCCGCTCGCCGCCTTGTTTGGCGTCGATGCGCTGGAATACCGGCTGACCGATTCGCAATGTTCGGCGATCGTCACTGACGCAGCCGGTGTCGCGAAGCTGCGCGCGATCGGCGCGCAGAGCCTGCCGGACCTGCGCCTGATCTGGAGCGTCGACGGATCCGACGGGCCGGTGCGTGGACTGCCGGCCGACATGGCGCGCGAGACGGATGTCTTCACGCCGGTCGACACCGGCGCGGACGATCCGGCGCTGATGATCTACACATCCGGCACGACCGGGCAGGCGAAGGGCGCCCTGCACGGACACCGCGTGCTGCTCGGCCATGTGCCGGGCGTGCAATTCCCGCACGAATTCCTGCCGCAGCCGGGCGACCGCATCTGGACGCCCGCCGATTGGGCATGGGCCGGCGGCTTGCTGAATGTGCTTCTGCCATCGCTCTATCTCGGCGTCGCCGTGGTGTGCCGAAAGTTCGAACGGTTCGACCCCGAAGCTGCGCTGGCGTTGATCGACGAGGCGCAGATCCGCAACGCCTTCATTCCGCCGACCGCGCTGCGCATGCTGCGCGCGATCCCGGAGCCGCGGAAAAAATACAGGCTCGATCTGCGCACGATGGCGTCGGGTGGCGAATCGCTCGGCGCCGAAGTCTACGAATGGGGTCGCGCCGCGTTCGGACTCACCATCAATGAATTCTACGGCCAGACCGAATGCAATCTGGTGCTGGCCTCCTGCGCGTCGATCGGCGTGTCGTGCGCCGGCGCCATCGGCAAGGCCGTGCCGGGACATGAGGTCGCGGTCATTCGCGACGACGGCTCGATCTGCGAGCCCGGCGAGATGGGGCAGGTGGCGATCAAGCGGCCGAACCCGGTGATGTTCCTCGAATATTGGAAGCGGCCCGAGGCGACGGCGGACAAATTCGTCGGCGACTGGATGACGACCGGCGACCTCGCGCGGCAGGACGACGATGGATACGTCTTCTTCGTCGGACGCGACGACGACGTCATCACGTCGTCGGGCTACCGCATCGGTCCGGGCGAGATCGAGGATTGCCTGTTGCGCCATCCCGCCGTCTCGATCGGCGCCGCGGTCGGCAAGCCGGATGCGCTGCGCACCGAGATCGTCAAGGCCTTCATCGTGTTGAAAGCCGGTTACGAACCATCCACGGCGCTCGCTGACGACATTCGCGAGTTCGTGCGCGCGCGTCTGTCGGCGCATGAATATCCACGCGAGATCGCTTTCGTGGGTGAACTGCCGCTGACGACCAGCGGCAAGGTGATCCGCCGGCTGCTGCGCGATCAGGCCTGACCGAAGAGCCCCGCGCCGGCGCCCGGCGCCAGCGGGTTGTCTTCCAGCGCCGCGCGGTCGGGCGTGTCGGTGCGGGCGATGTTGGCGAAGGCGGCCCACAGCTTGTCGACGAAATCAGCCGTCAGGTCCTTCAGGATGAAGACGATCCGCGTCGTGTGGTCGGCGTCGGGCCAAGCGGCCAGCCGCACGGGCGGATGGAAGACATGCTGCACGCCGTGAATGACGAGCGGGCGCGACAGGTCGTCGCTCAATGCGACGATGCCCTTCACGCGCAGAAGGTGGGGCCCGTGAAATTCACGCAGCATGTTGAGGAAGAGATCGAAGCCACGCGGATCGAGCGGCTGCGCGGAGCGCAGGCAATGCGCCCGGATGCTGGCATCGTGGCGGTTCACGTCATGGGCATGCGCGTGGTGATGTCCATGGCCGTGGTGGTGGTGGCTCTCGGCTTCCTCGACCGCCTCCGCGTTCAGCCAGCGGCCGACATCGGCGATCTTGGTCTGCGGATCGTAAAGGCCGGTGTCGAAGAGGTTTGCAGCGCTGGCGTCCTGCGCTTCGATGAGCCGTGCTGCGGGGTTGAGCGCTGCGAGGCGATTTCTCAATGACGCGATCCTCAGCGGCGCGTCGGGCAGCAGATCCGTCTTCGACAGCACGAGCCGGTCGGCGACGGCGGCCTGCTTCACCGATTCCTCGTGCGCGTTCAGCGTCGCCTCGCCATTCACGGCGTCGATCAGCGTGATCACGCCTTCGAGCCGGTAGCGCAGCATGAGATAGGGGTGGAACATGATCGTGTGCAGCACGGGCGCCGGATCGGCGAGGCCCGTGGTCTCGATCAGCACCCGCGCGAAGGGCGTGATTCGTCCATTGTCGCGGCGCTTCAGGAGGTCTTCCAGAGTCGAGACCAGATCGCCGCGGATCGTGCAGCACAGGCACCCCGACGTCATCACGATCATCTCGCCATCGGCCTTCTCGACCAGCAGATGGTCGAGGCCGATTTCGCCGAATTCGTTGATCAGGACGA
>JAQGKM010000260.1 GCA_028290125.1 Hyphomicrobiales bacterium
GATGGACGTGATGTTGAACTCGAGGCGCGTGACCGCGAAGAAGCCCACCGTCAGCAGCAGATCGTGCATCGTCGCGATGACGGCCGCGACCGCGAGTTGCCATTCGTAGCGGAACCACAGGTAGATCAGCACCGACACGATGGACAGCACGACGCCGAGCGTGCCCGACTGCACGAGTTCGCCGGAGACGCGCGGACCCACAACCTCGATGCGGCGGAATTCGTAATCGGCGCCGACGGCTTCGCGCACCTTGTCGACGGCGGCCTGCTGCGCGGCGTCGCCGCCCGGCTGCAGCCGCACGCGCACGGTCGCGTCGGAATTGCCGCCGAAAGCCTGCACTTCCACTTCGCCCAGCGCATAGCGGTCGCCGAGCGAACGCAGTTGCGACAGGTCGGCGACGCCCGACTTGGCGCGCACCTCGAGCAGCGTGCCGCCCGAGAAATCGATGCCGAAGTTCAGGCCCCAGAAGATGAACATCAGGACCGAGACGATCGACATGAAAGCCGAGAATGGATAGCTCAGGCGCCGCAGGCGCATGAAGCCGAAGGTCATGTTGTCGGGAGCGAGGCGGAAGGTTCTCATCTGTGCGTCGCCTCGTTCAGATCGGCAGCTTCGATGGCCGCCCGAAGCGGTACCAGAGCGCGATCATCATGCGGGTCATGGTGACGGCCGTGACGACCGTCGTGAGGATGCCGAGGCCTAGCGAGACGGCGAAGCCGCGCACCGGGCCGGAGCCGAGGAAGTAGAGGATCACGGCCGCGACCATCATGGTCGATTGCGAATCGATGATCGTCGCGAAGGCGCGGTTGAAGCCGGCATCGAGCGCCGAGACCACCGTTCGCCCGTTGCGCGACTCCTCGCGGATGCGCTCATAGATCAGCACGTTCGAATCCACCGCCATGCCGATCGTCAGCACGATGCCCGCAATGCCCGGCAAAGTGAGCGTCGCCTGCAGCAGCACGAGGCCGGCGAAGATCATGATGATGTGGATGGCGAGCGCGAGGTCGGCGAAGATGCCGAACACCCCGTAGGTGATCAGCATGTAGCAGAGCACCAGCACGGCGGCGACATAGGCGGCGCGCTTGCCGGCCTGGATCGAATCCTGGCCGAGGCCCGGACCGACCGTGCGCTCTTCGACGATCGACAGTTTGGCCGGCAAGGCGCCGGCGCGCAGCAGGATCGACAGGTTGTTGGCCTGCTCGACCGTGAAGCGGCCCGAGATCTGGCCCGAACCGCCGGTGATGGGACCCAGGATGCGCGGCGCCGAGATGACCTTGTTGTCGAGCACGATGGCGAACGGGCGACCGACATTGGCGCTGGTGACTTCGCCGAAACGCTGGCCGCCGCGGATGTTGAAGCGGAAGTTGACGACCGCCTCGCCGGTGCGCTGGTCGAAGCCGGGCTGCGCGTCGGTGAGGTCTTCGCCCTCCACCATCACGCGCTTCTCGACCGGCAGCTTCCCGGGCTGGTCGGTCTGGTCGAGCTGATCGATTTCCGCCGGATTGGCGCCGCCATCGGCAACGAGGCGGAATTCAAGTTTCGCCGTCGTGCCGAGAATTTCCTTCAGGCGGTTGGTGTCCTGCAGGCCCGGCACCTGCACCAGCACGCGGTCGGCGCCCTGACGCTGGATGTTCGGCTCGGTGGTGCCGAGCGCATCGACGCGGCGGCGCAACACTTCGATGGTCTGGTCGACGGCGCGGCGGACGCGGTCATTGACGCCGGCGTCCGTGACGGTGACCTGCACGAGGCCATCAGCCTGTTCGGCGACGTCGTACACAGGCGCACTGGTGACGCCGAGCGCCGAAGCGCCGCCGCCGGCCGCGAGCGTGCGCAGCTTGGGCAAAAGTTTGGCGCGGTCGCCGGCGTCGGGCACGCGCACCTGCACGGTGCGACCCTGCGCGCCGATGCCGCCGGTGATGCGGATGTTTTCCTCGCGCAACGTGCGGCGCACGTCGTCGCGCAGGTTGTTCACCTGGCTGCGGGTGACGTCGCCGGAATCGACTTCAAGAAGCAGATGCGCGCCGCCCTGCAGGTCGAGGCCGAGAACGATGGCTTGCGTGGGGACCCAGTGCGGCAGCGACTTCTGCAAGGCGCTGCGAGTCTCGGGCGAGAGCAGGCTCGGCACGATCAGCAGAAAGCTGACCAGCGTCATGGCGAAAATAGACGCGACCTTCCAGCGGGCGAAACGGAGCATTCTTCTTGGTCCTCGGGCGGCTGGGTTTGGCCCCGGCCGCGTCTGTCGGCGTCAATCGGACTGATGGCTGGCCGTCAATCCTTGACGGGTTCGCCCTTGGTGCGGACGTCCGTGATCATGCTGCGGATCAGGCGCACGCGAACGTTCGGCGCGAGTTCGACCTCGATCTCCGGATCGTCCGTCACCTTGACGACCTTGGCGACGAGACCGCCGGAGGTGACGATGGTGTCGCCGCGGCGGACATTGGCGATCATTTCGGCATGAGCCTTGGCCCGCTTCTGCTGCGGACGCAGAATGAGGAAGTACATGATCACCAGAATAATGGCGAAAGGTGCCATCTGCATCACGAAATCAGCGCCGCCCGGAGTTCCGGCGGCTTGGGCGTAGGCGGGCGTGATCAGAAAGTTCATGGGAGACCTGTACGGCAGATGGCCAAAGGGGCGGCAAGCCGCCCCGAATTCGGGCGGACTATACCGCCCGGTCTCACGAAAGCAATGGCCGCGCCGTGGCCTGACGCGCTCGTGAGGACGGCGGCGCCCTTTCGGCGTCCGGCGCTATGGGCTAAAGCGCTGACATCCTCTCCATTCAGTGAAACGCGACCATGTCCGACACAACAGATTCGCGTCTCGCCCGCATCGCCGACGCGCTCGACCGCCTGGCGCCGCCGCGCGCCGCCAAGCCCGATCTCGACGCCGCCGAGGCGTTCGTGTGGCATGCCGAAGGCTCTGAATTGACGCCGGTTCCGAAGGTCAATCGCGTCGATCTCGGGCTGCTGCGCGGCATCGACCTCGTGCGCGACCAGCTCGCCGAGAACACCGCCCGTTTCGCCCGCGGCCTGCCCGCCAACAACGCGCTGCTGTGGGGCGCGCGCGGCATGGGCAAGTCGTCGCTGGTGAAAGCCGTGCACGCCGAGGTCAATGCCGGGCAAGGCGCGTTGAAACTGGTCGAGATTCATCGCGAGGACATCAACAGCCTGCCGGTCCTGATGGGGATTTTGCGCGATGCGCCCGGCCGCTTCATCGTGTTCTGCGACGACCTGTCGTTCGATTCGGACGACACCAGCTACAAGTCGCTGAAGGCGGCGCTGGAAGGCGGCATCGAGGGACGGCCCGCCAACGTCATCTTCTACGCGACCTCCAACCGCCGCCACCTGCTGCCGCGCGACATGATGGAGAACGAGCGTTCGACGGCGATCAATCCGGGTGAAGCCGTCGAGGAGAAGGTCTCGTTGTCGGATCGATTCGGCCTGTGGCTCGGCTTCCATCGCTGCAGCCAGGACGAATATCTCTCGATGGTCTACGGCTACGCCGACCATTTCGGCCTGCAGGCGTCACGCGAAGACATGCGCGCCGGCGCCATCGAATGGGCGGCGACGCGCGGCGCACGATCGGGCCGCACGGCGTGGCAGTACATTCAGGATCTCGCGGGACGATTGGGGCAGCAGCTGGGGTGAGACCAGCACCGTCATTGCGAGCGCAGCGAAGCAATCCAGAAGCCACACGCGGGGCGGCTGTTGTAATTGCCATTGCGCACAATCGACTGACACGCGTGACTGGATTGCTTCGCTCTGCTCGCAATGACGGTCGCCAAATTGGCAGTCCGCCTGCCGCCGTCATTGCGAGCGCAGCGAAGCAATCCAGAAGTCACACGTGGGATGGCTATTGTAATTGCCATTGCGCGCTATCGACTGGCACGCGTGACTGGATTGCTTCGCTCTGCTCGCAATGACGGTCGCCAAATTGGCAGTCCGCCTGCCGCCGTCATTGCGAGCGC
>JAQGKM010000264.1 GCA_028290125.1 Hyphomicrobiales bacterium
ACTAGAATTATAGCCTCTGCGCTACCCGATAAACTCTGGTGCTCGGACATAAGCGTGCCCGCCCTGTTTGCAAAATAAAATTGGATTGGCACTCAGATGCACAACCCGAAATCCAGCAATATTTGAAATACTGTCAGCTACAATACGCCTATGACAATAAAGATAGTCCTGTTCAAAGCAAAGCAAACAAGCCGAGCGACTTCTAGCGGCGCTAACTGCGTGTGCTAAATCCAAGCGAGCAGCCGAACTCTCCATGTGCGCGGCGAATATCTCTTGAAAATCTTGATAGCGACCCTCTCGCGCAGCAATCCGTCCCTGCTTTGGATCTCCTAGCCCTTTGAGATGCAAATACTCAATGCCGGATGATTCCAATGCACCTCTAAGAGCGGTTTTAGAGAAGCCTCGTTTCCGAGAGATCGGTACCTCGCGGACATCAATTAGAAGGTTCACCCCTACGCCTTGAAGGGTGAGAATAACTTCTGAGATTGAGGTGCCCTCATAGCCAATTGTGTGGAGCGCCTGCATAATCTCTCACCTCTAGAATAAAACCTACAGACAACATGATGTGGTTAATAAGGCGTTAAGCTCGCAAGCCACCCTCTCCCACGAGCGCGGGAGAGGGGCGCACACGATGTCACATCTCCACAAAGCTCATCTTGCCGTCCGGCATCTTCTTCCAAACATACATCACGTAATCCGCGTCGTTGCGGTCGCCCTTCTTGTCGAAGGAGAATTTTCCAAGCACCGTGTCGAACGTCATGCCCGAGTGCATCGCGTCCGCGACCTTCTTGGGCTCCAGCGACTTCACGCTTTCCGCCGCCTGCTTGATCACCTGGACGGCCGCATAGGAATAGAGCGTGTAGCTTTCCGGGTTGATGTTCTTGGCCGCAAACTTCTTCAGCACGTCGGCGGCGTCGGGGCGCTTCGTCGGGTCGGGGCCGAAGGTCATCAGCGTGCCCTCCACCGCGTCGCCCGCGATGGCGCCGAGTTCGGCGGTGGCGATGCCGTCGCCGCCGATCAGCACGGTGTTGAGCCCCTGCTCGCGCATCTGGCGCAGCAGGACGCCGGCTTCCGGATGCAGACCGCCCCAGACCAGCACGTCGGCGCGTTGCTGCTTCAGCTTCGTCACCACGGCGGTGTAGTCGCGCTCGCCCGGATTGACGCCCTCGTACAGCACTTCGCGCACGCCAGCCGTGTTCATCGCCTTCTTGGTTTCATCCGCCAGCCCCTTGCCGTAGGGCGTCTTGTCGTGAAGCACGGCGATGCGCTTGTCCTTCAGTTTGGCGGCGATGTATTTCGCCGAGACTGCACCCTGCTGGTCATCGCGCCCGCAGGTGCGGAACACGTTCCAGAGGCCGCGCTCGGTGAAGGCCGGGTTGGTGGAAGCCGGCGTCACCTGCAACATGCCGTTCTCGGAATAGACCTCGGCCGACGTCGGGATCGAGACGCCCGAGTTGAAGTGCCCGACGACGAACTTCACACCGTCGCCCACGAACTTGTTGGCCGCCGAAACGCCCTGCTCGGGCTTCGAGCCGTCGTCGCCGACCAGCACCTGGAGCTTCTGGCCGAGGATGCCGCCCGCGGCGTTGATGTCTTCCGCCGCCTGCTCGGCGCCGTTCTTCAACTGCGCGCCGAACGCCGCGCTCGGGCCGGTCATCGGCCCACCAACGCCCAGCTTGATCTGCGCCGCAGCCGGCAGCGAGAGCGCAGACAGGATCATGCCCGCCGACAGGAGCCGCGCGATCAGAACCGATTTCATGGAAGTCTCCTCGTGAGAGCCAGGCGCCTGCGCGCCCGCGTGGGCTGAAGCTTACAAGTTTCCGACCGCGTGTCACGTGAGGCGGGACGCCATGAACCCATATTGCACGGCCATCTGCCGCGAACGTGTGCGGGCGTAGGCGGCAAGCCCCACCGCGAGCAGGAAGACGAAATTGACGCCGAGCCCCGCCAGCGCCCGGGGCAGATCCGCCAGTGCCGCGCCCGGCGCCCGCGCCAGCATGGCGAGATCCTCGCCGAGGCGAAACAACGGGATCACCGGATTGTCGAACAGGGCGTAGTCCAGAAAGCCGAAGGCGCAGGCGAGCAAGAAGGCGTAGAGCACGAGCACGCGCGGACGCCGCCAGCTGCGCGCCACCGCCCGCCCTGCAGCTGCGGACGCCGCGCCACCCAGGATGACGGTGAGCAGCAGCGTCGTCCACAGCGCGTCGGGGCCGGCGGGCGCGATGATGTCGAGCATCAGTGACCGCCCTCCAGATAGGCCGCGCGCACTTGCGGGTTGGCCAGCAGGTCGCGGCCCGTTCCGGCCAGCGTGATCGCGCCATTGACCATGACATAGCCGCGGTCGGCGAGCTTCAGCGCATGAAAGGCGTTCTGCTCGACGAGGAAAACCGTCAGGCCCTCGGTCTTGTTCAACTCGCGGATGACATCGAAGATCTGCTTCACGACCAGCGGCGCGAGGCCCAGCGACGGCTCGTCGAGCATCAGCAGGCGCGGACGGCTCATCAGCGCACGCGCGATGGCGAGCATCTGCTGTTCGCCGCCCGACAGCGTGCCGCCGCGCTGGTCGCGACGCTCCTTCAGGCGCGGAAAGATGGAAAAGACGCGCGCGAGATCGTCGTCGAAATTGGCGAGCCCCGCGACGGCGGCGCCCATCTGCAGGTTATCGTAGACGCTCATGCGCGCGAAGATGCGCCGCCCTTCCGGCGATTGCGCGAGGCCGAGCCGCGCGATATCGTGCGTCGGCTTCTGCGTGATGTCGGCGCCATCGAACAGGATCGC
>JAQGKM010000338.1 GCA_028290125.1 Hyphomicrobiales bacterium
GGCCTGCTGGCGCCCGACGCGGGCGTGGCGAGCTATGCGGGCGAGGCGATCATGGGACCCAACACGCGCGTCGGATATCTCACGCAAGCGGATGCGCTGCTGCCGTGGCGAACCATTCTCGGCAACGTGCTTCTGCCGCTCGACGTGCGCGGGACGCCGAGCGCGGAGAAGCGCGAGCGCGCGCGGGCGATCCTCGACAAGGTCGGGCTTTCGGGATTCGAACGCCACTTCCCGAGCCAGCTCAGCGGCGGCATGCGCAAGCGCGCCGCGCTCGCCCGCACGCTCGTCTACTCGCCCGAGACGCTGCTGCTCGACGAGCCCTTCGGCGCGCTCGATGCGCAGACGCGGCTTCTCATGCAGGAGCTTCTGCGCGATCTGGTCGCCGAGCTCAACCTCACCGTGCTGCTCGTCACGCATGATCTCGACGAGGCGGTGGCGCTCGCCGATCGCATCGTCGTCTTCTCGCGTCGCCCCGCGCGTGTGGTCGCCGACATTTCGGTCGCGCAGCATTTCTCGTCCGGCGCACGCGGCGCCGCCTTCGCGACGCCGCTGCATGCGAAGATCTGGGACCTCCTGTCGAACGAACTCGGTGAAGGCGCGCATTCATGAGCGCGGTCGTCGCCTCGGCTTTTCCGTCGTCTCCGGCCTGGCGGGTTCCGGTGGCGCGCGCGGCGCTCGTCGTCGCGCTGCTCGTCGTCTGGCAATGGGCGCCGGGTCAGGGCGTCGACGCGCTCGTCAGCCGCCCGAATCTCGTCGCCGCGCGTATGGCGAATTGGTTGGCAAGCGGGCTCCTCATCCGCGAGTCGCTGGCGACGCTCGGCGCCGTCGTTTCCGGCTTCGTGCTGGGCGCGGCGGCGGGCGCCGTCACGGGGCTTGTCGCCGGTCTGTGGCGTGCGCTCGGCGATCTTGTCGAACCCTGGCTCACGGCGCTTTTCGCGCTGCCCAAGAGCGCGTTCATTCCGCTGTTCATCCTGTGGTTTGGCATCAGCGCGAAGCAGCACACGCTGTTTGTCGCGACCGTGGTGTTCTTCTTTTTCTTTTTCGCGCTGTTCAATGGCGCGCGCGCCGTTCCGGCGGCGTGGCAAAACGTCTTTTCGCTCGCCGGCGCGCGGCCGTGGCAGACCTTCATCATGCTCTACATGCCCGCGAGCTTCGGCTGGTTCCTCGCCGCCATGCGGCTCGCCATCCCGCACGCCTTCGTGGCCGCGATCAGCATCGAGGTTGTGGCGTCCAGAAACGGTCTCGGCCACCTCGTGAAGACGAGTTCGGCCGTTCTCGACTCCACCGGCGTGATCACCGCGATCCTCTGGCTCGTCCTTCTGTCCACGACGCTCGGCGCTGGCTCGATCGCTCTGGCGGAAAGAACCCGCTGGCGTCGCTGACCTTCCAATCATGAGGACATCAACATGAATATCCTGAAGACGAGCCTTTGCGCCGCGCTCCTTCTCAATATCGCCACCACGGCGAACGCCGCCGAGAAACTGCTGGTCTCGAGCGCGTCGGGTGGCGCCAGTGCTGTCGCGGCGACACTCGCCAAGGAGCTGAAGTTTTTCGACGAGGTCGGGCTCGACGTGACGATCTTCGACTCGGGCGGCGGCAACAATGCGGTGTCGACGCTCGTCAACGGCGAGGCGCAATTGTCCATCGTGGGCATTCGCAACGCCTCGAAGCCGGTCGAGAAAGGCATCGACCTGAAGCTCATCGGCGTCGACACCAATGCGCTCACGCAGGCGATCTTCGTGCGCGCCGATCTCGTCGATCCCGCGCATCCGCCCAAGACCCTGATCGAGAAGGGCGCGCTGCTGCGCGGCAAGAAGATCGCCGTGAACGACATCGGCGGCTCATCGGGCGAATTCGCGCGCTACGTTCTGGCGGCTGCGGGACTTGGCGAGCGCGAGGCCAAGATCCTCAACATCAATTCGGCGGCTGCCCGTCTCGCCGCGCTGCGGGCGGGGCGCATCGACGCCATCGTGGGCTCGTCTCCCGAGCCCGAGACGGCGCTCCTCCAGGGTTTCGGCCGCATGCTCGTCGATCCGGCGCGCGACGTCCCCGAGATCCGCGACATTGCATCGACCGTGCAGGTCGCGCGCGCCGATTACCTCAAGACCAACGAAGCGACCGTGAAATCCTATCTCGGCGCGATCGACAAGGCTCGGCAAGTTCTGCGCAGCGATCCGCAGCGCGCCAAGACCGCCTATTACGCTTTCCTCGCCCGCGAGGCGAACGGCGTCGAACTCGACGAGAAGATCCGCGACGCCGCCTGGGCGACCGTCGTCGCCGCAAGCGCGCCGACCTCCGTGCTTTCGCCCGGGCAGTACGAACGCGCGCAGAGCTTCTTCAAGATCGGTCCCGCCGTCACATACGAAAAATTCGTCGACAACCGGCTCGCCCGTTCCGTCGCCGCGCCCGAGTGAAGCCAACAGGAGGGAACAGAACATGACGCACACGAGCGATCACTTCGACGGCGACTGGGACATCGAGACTGACGTGCTGGTGGTGGGGTCAGGCGGCGCGGGACTCGTCACCGCCGTCGAGGCGCATGACGCAGGTGCGCGCGTGCTCATCCTCGAAAAAATGCCTCGCCTCGGTGGCATCACCGTGCTGGCGGGCGGCGGCATCAAGGCGGTGCGCGAAGTCACGCCCGCCATCGAGTATCTGACGCGCACGCAGGGCGGCCGCGTAGGCGAGGAACTGATTGAAACCTTCGCGGAAGGCCTCGCAGCCATCCCCGCGCAATTGCGGGAGCTTGCGACGATCAACGGCGCATCGGTCGAAACCATCAACGAAGGGCATTCCGGCATCTATGATTTTCCGGGCCGCGACACGATCATCTCGCTGCGGGTGACCCATGTGCCCGATTTTGAAGGCTACGACTGGGCGCATACCGGCAAGAATCTCTATGGCCAGCGCTTCTACAAGGTGCTGCTCGACAACGTGCTGTCGCGCGGGATCGATATCGTCACCGAGGCGCCGGCGCGCGAGCTGATCACCGGCGCGGGCGGCGAGATCCTCGGTCTTTGGGCCGATGTGAAGGGCGAGCGAAAGGCGATCCGCGCGAGACGCGGCGTCGTCCTCGCGTGCGGCGGTTTCGAATTCAACGAAAAGCTCAAGAAGGAATTCTTCGACGCCACGCCGCTCTACGCCATGGGCAATCCTGGCAACACGGGCGACGGCATCCTGATGGCGCAGAAGGCGGGCGCCGCGCTCTGGCACATGTGGCACTACCACGGGTCGTACGGATTCAAGTTCGACGATTACGCGGCGGCGTTCCGCATTGCGCCCGGCGGCGCGCGCAACAACGACCGGCCGATCGCGTGGATCTTGCTCGACAAGGAGGGCAAGCGCTTCATGAACGAGCTGCATCCGGCCTGCCAGGATACGGCGGGACGGCCGCTCGGCTATTTCGATCCCGACATCGCCGACTATCCGCGCATCCCGGCGCTGATGATCTTCGACGATCCCGGCCGGCGCATCGGCCGCATCGCCAATCCGCTCACGACCGATCCCGAAGATCGCTACGTCTGGAGCGAGGACAATCTTGCGGAGGTCGAGCGCGGCTGGATCCGGCGTTACGACACGATCGCAGCGCTGGCGCAGGGCGAAGGCTTGCCGATCGAGCAGGCGGCGGCCTCGGTCGCGCGCTGGAACGAGGGCGTCGCGCAGGGCCGCGACCTCGACTTCAAGCGACCGCCGGGCACGATGGTCCCGGTCGCCGAAGGTCCATTCTATGCCGTGCATGTCTGGCCGCTGCTCACCAACACGCAGGGCGGGCCCGAGCACGATCGCCACCAGCGCGTGCTCGACGCCTTCGGCGCGCCGATCCCGCGGCTCTATGCGGCGGGCGAATGCGGCTCCTTTTTCGCGCATCTCTATCTGCTCGGCGGAAATCTCAGCGAGCTTCTGATCAGCGGTCGCATCGCCGGGCGTCACGCAGCCCTGCTCGCAGACGACAGCGCGCCAGCCAAAAGGCGCCACGCGCTCGCGGCGGAATGAATTCGAAAAAGAGGACAGAAGAAAATGACCCATGAAAGCAGCGGAACGGGCGGCGGCTTCGACGTCGATCGCAACGTGGACGTTCTTGTCATCGGCGGCGGGCCGGCCGGCGTCTGGGCTGCGCTGGCGGCCGTCGAAAAGGGATGCTCTGTCGCGATCGCCGAAAAAGGCTATCTCGGCACGTCCGGTCCCTTCGGCATTGGCGCGAACACCGGCATCTATTATGCGATGCCGAACGATCCCGAGCAGCGCGATACAGTCGTGATGGCGCGCCAGCCGATCGCCTTCGGCCTGTCGGACCCCGCCTGGGGTTATCGCGTGTTCGACCAGAGCTACGCGCGCCTCGACGCGATGGCCAAGTGGGGTTACGCGTGGCCGCGCAACAAGGACGGCAAGGAAGACCGCTCGCATGTGCGCGGGCCGACCATCCTGCACTTCTTGCGCGAGGTGATGCTGGAAAAAGGCGTCACGATCCTCGATCATTCGCCGGCGCTCGAACTGCTGGTGAGCGACGGCGCGGCGGCAGGCGCGCGCGGCGTCAACAAGCAGAAGGGCGGCGACTGGCAGGTGAAGGCGGGCGCCGTCGTCATTGCGACCGGCGGCACTGCGTTTCTCTCCGGCATCGCCGGCGACCGCACGCACACCGGCGACGGCTATCTTCTCGCGGCGGAAGCCGGCGCGGAGTTTTCCGGAATGGAATTCACGAGTCAGTACCACGCGGCGCCGACCGACACCTATTTGACGCGCGGCGCCTATCGCTCCGGAACCGGCACCTATTACGACAACGCCGGCAACCCGACGCTTGAAGGCCGCAAGATGGTGCAGTCCATCCAGGCGACCGGCGGCGTGTGGGACCAGCTCGACAAGACGAAGGATCCGGAAGTGCAGGATCTGATGCGCAAGCAGCACTCCGCTTGCTTCCAGTACTTTTCCCGCAAGGGCATCGATCCATTCAACGAGCGCTATCCGGTGAGCTTCGTGCTCGAGGGCACGTTCCGCGCCGGTGGCGGCATTGCAATCGACGACGATCTGCAGACGCGCGTGCCGGGATTGTTTGCTGCGGGCGACGTGACGAGCCGTGAAAAGCTTTCGGGTGGCGGCCCGCCCGGCGGCGGCCCGGCAGCGGCCTGGGCCTTCGCTTCGGGCTATATCGCGGGCGGATCCGCCGCGGCTTTCGCCGCGCCCGTGCGCGACGTCGCGAGCCGGCGGCGCATCACGGCGGTCGGCAAGCTCGGCTTCCGGCCGGCGCGCAAGCCCGTCATCACGCCCGACGAGGTGATCCGCGTCGTGCAGGAGGAGATGCACCCCTACGACAAGAACTACTGGCGCAACGCCGCGTCGATGCAGGGCTCGCTCGACCGCTTCAACCACGTCTGGGGCGAAGTGTCGGGGCATTACGGCTATGCGCCGCAGGACACCGACAAGGCGACCGCGCGCGCGAAGCTGCGGGCGCGCGAAGCGGTCGCGCTGCTGGCGACATCACGCTGGGTCTACGCCTCCGCGCTGGAGCGCACGGAATCGCGCGGGCTGCACCGGCGCACGGACTATCCGGATCTCGATCCCGCGCAGGCGCAGCACATCATCTCGGGCGGGCTCGACCGGCCCTATGTGCGACGCGTCCCGCATCTAGCGACGCTGTCGCTCGCCGAGGAGGCGCTGGCATGATCGAGTTCGTCCTGGAAGACTCATGCATCGCTTGCGGGAAGTGCGTCGAGATATGTCCGACCGACGTGTTCGAGCTGACGTCGAGCGTCGTCGAGATCGCCCGCAAGGAGGATTGCACCTCCTGCATGAACTGCGAGCTCTATTGCCCGACCGATGCGCTCTACGTTTCGCCGATGCGCAATCCGGAGATCGACCTTGATCGCAACGCGATCGTCTCCGCCGGCCTGATCGGCAGCTATCGCCGCGCCATGAACTGGGAGAACGGGCGTGCGCCGTCGGGCACGGGCGACAACTGGGGTGTACTGCTCAATGAGCGGCAAGGCGAGAAGAAGCCGCCGCCTGGCGACAAGATCCGCGAACAACTCTATCGCATGAAGGATCGCAACCTGATCTGATCATGCGCAAGGGGCGGCGCCTCCCAGGCGTACCGTACAGGCTTGCGGATCGATCTATCGCTACCTGTATCAACTCATGCGCTTGAAGCTGCTCGACGCCTGTGGCCGGAATTGAATGGTCTAGGTTTTCCGTCCGGAGGCCATAACGGCAAGACAGCGGAGCATTTTGCGTCCCACAATTCCAGGAGGCCCGTTGCCGGAGGCTTGGCAGAGCGCACGCGGCTGTCCGTTAGGGCTCGTTGGGCAAGGGAAATCCCGACGTTTGGGTTCAATTGGGTTCAGATCAGCGGGATAATACGAGTTTCTCTGAACCATCCTTAACCGACACTGGCAGGATAATCACGCCATTTCTTCTCACATCCCAAACCTTCCGCCGCGTCGCGACTTGTCTCGCGCGGGCGTTGGCTCGCGTCGGGGCAATGTGCGTCATGAACTCCGCTTCGGATGTCGAGATCGTGCCGCTGGTCGAGG
>JAQGKM010000343.1 GCA_028290125.1 Hyphomicrobiales bacterium
CATGGTGGTGGGCAGGTAGGTGTCGTCGAACTCCATCGCCGACGCCTGGATGCCATTCAGGAACGCCGCCGTGGTGAGGGACGTCGCGTTGCGCGATCCGACGGGATTGATCGATCCGCCGGATTCCGTCGCCGTCCAGGCGCCGCGGGCGGCCTCGACGATCTTGAGGTCCTTGGCGGCGAGCATGACGCCGGTGAGGTCCATCATGCGCAGCTTGGCGCCCTCGACGATCGGGGCCGGCAGATCGGCCAGCCTGGTGCGGCGGAGCCAGCCGGCGATCTGGGCGGAAATGGTGCTCATCTGAAATCCTTCCGAGCAGGCCAGAGGACCTGCGGACGTTATGCGGTTGATGTCCGGGCGAGTATAAAGCCAGGGCAGGGGCGCCCCGGTGATGCAAATTGCGATGCGAACAATGCATCTCCGGCATGAAGCGCGATGCGCGGAGGAGACGGTCGAGGTGATCAACGGACCAGCATTGCTCGGCTTCATCACGGTCGCCGAGGTGGGCAGCGTGCATGCGGCGGCGCGTCGGTTGAACATTTCGCAAACGGCGCTCACGCGGCGCCTGCAGCGGCTGGAGGCGGAGCTTGGCACGCCGCTGTTCGTGCGCAGCGGCCAGCGATTGTCGCTCAGCGCGCAGGGCGCGCGGCTGTTCGCGCGGACGCGGCCGCATCTCGAGGGCCTGCTCGCGGCCGTGCGCGAAGTGCGGGAGCAAGCGCGCTCCGGCGACGCTTCCGTGAGCTTCGGCTGCCTGCCCTCGGTGTCGCGCATCCTGCTGCCAGACGTTGTCGCGGAGTTCTTGACGAAACGCCCGGATACGAGGCTGAAAGTGTTCGATTCCTCGGCCGACGAGGTAATCGGCAGGGTGATCGACAAGACCGCCGATTTCGGCGTCAGCCTGCTCGGCATGGTGCCGGCGGAACTGAGCCAGGAATATCTCGGCGAAGACCCGCTGGTGCTCTTCGTGCATGCCGACCACCCCTTCGCGCAGCGCGACTTCGTGACCTGGAGCGACCTCATCGGCGAGCGCCTGATCGCCGGCGGCGGGCCGTCGGGCAACCGCTCGCTGATGGAAAGCGTGCGGGCGCACATCGGCGTCGAGCTCGACTGGCGACATGAAGTGCAGCACATTCCCACCGCTATCGAGTGGACCGGCGCCGGCGTCGCCCACACGATCGCGCCGCGCCTGATCGTCGGCGACCGGACGCCCGCGCATGTGCGAAGCCTCGAAATCCGCTCGCCGCAGATCTCCCGCGCGATCGGCATCCTGTGCCGGGCCGGCGAGAAGCTGTCGCCCGATGCAGACCTCCTGAAGCGGCGCATCGCCGCCATGCTGCGCCGCACGCTTGCGGCGGGACAGAGCGCGGGGCCGAAGCCTTCCGCCTCGATCCATGTCACTCTGGCGGAAGACGCGACCCGATTCTGAGCTGATGCAGGAAGTGCATTGAGTGGGACGCAGATTGCATTACGCCCCTTGCGCCGGGATGTGCCCAAACTGACGGTTGAAAAAAGTGGAGGGTGGAATGTCGAAGGTACTGGCCACGCGCCGTGCGGCGCTTGCAGCGCTGGCGGCCGCCTCGGCGGCGGCAGGCATGACGCCGGCGCGCGCGCAGACCGCCGCCCGCAAGACATTCCTGTTCGTCCATGGCGCCTACCATGGCGGCTGGTGCTGGCAGCGCGTCGTCGCCATCCTCGAGCGGCAGGGCCACAAGGTCTACGCGCCCTCGCTGACAGGCAATGGCGACCGCGTGCATCTGCTCAGCAAGGACCTTACGCTCGACACCCAGATCGCCGACATCGTCAACCTCGCCAAGTGGGAAGACATGAAGAACATCTGCCTCGTGGCGCATTCTTTCGGCGGCTGGCAGGCCTCCGGCGCGCTCGAGCAGATCGCCGACCGCGTCGACTCGCTGGTGCTGGTCGACGCCTTCAAGCCCAAGGATGGCGAGAAGCCGCTCGACTATATTTCCGACTTCAGCCGCAAGGCGCTGGAAGAAGCGATGGCGAGGGGCGAGGCAGGCAGAAAGCCCGCCGCCGCAAGCGTGTTTTCAAACGACGAGAAGTCCTACGCCTGGATCGAGTCCAAGCTGACGCCGCAGCCCAACAACATCACGTTCCAGCCGGTCAAGCTCACCGGCAAGCTCGAAACCGTCGCGAAGAAAACCTACATCCGCGCGCCCAAATATGCGCAGCCGGCGTTCGACAGGGCGTTGGCGGAATGCCGCGCCAATGCGAGCTGGCAGACTTTCGTCAACGAGACCACAGGCCACGACATCATGATCGACCAGCCCGAATGGCTGGCGGATCTGATCCTGAAGGTCTCCTGAATCAATCACGCGCGGACCACTGGCCGCGACCAAGACGTCTGAATTGGAGGCACGCATGTTCGGCCAAATTGCCCGGGGACTTCGCCCGATCTACGCGCAAGTTCTCGTCGCGATCGTTCTCGCGGTGATCGTCGGCATGATCTGGCCCGAAGTCGGCCGTTCCATGAAACCCCTGGGCGACGGGTTCATCTCGCTGCTCAAGATCATGATCGGGCCGATCATCTTCACGACCGTGGTGACCGGCCTGACGCAGATCCGCGATCTCGGCCGCCTCGGCCGCGTGCTGGTGAAGGCCTTCGTCTACTTCGAGGTTGTCAGCACCATCGCGCTGATCATCGGCATGGTGGCGACCAACTGGCTGGAGCCGGGCATCGGCCTGCATGCGAGCCGCGAGATGACCCCGGCGGTTGCGGGCTTCCAGTCGAGCGCGGCGAAAGCCGGCGGCTTCGTCGACTTCCTGCTCGCCATCATCCCGAAGACATTCGTCAGCCCCTTCGCGGACGGCGAGATCCTGCAGATCCTGATCATCTCGGTGATGTTCGGCACGGCGACGCTGCTCGTCGGCGACAAGGCGAAGCAGGTCGTCTCCATCGTGGCCGAAGTGCAGCGCATCTCGTTCCGCATGCTGGGCTTCATCATGGTCCTCGCGCCGCTCGGCGCGTTCGGCGCCATGG
>JAQGKM010000362.1 GCA_028290125.1 Hyphomicrobiales bacterium
AGCGCGCCGAACGGTTCGTCCATCAGGATGACAGGCGTGTCGAGCGCCAGCGCACGCGCCAAGGCCGCGCGCTGCCGCATGCCGCCGGACAATTGGCCGGGATAATGATCTGCGAATTCCATCAGCCCGACAGCTTGCAACGACTGGCGCGCGCGGTCCTGATGTTCCTTCTTGGGCACGCCCTGAAAGACCATGCCGAGGCGAATGTTCTCGATGATCGTGCTCCAGGGAAACAGCGCATTTTCCTGGAAGACGTAGGCGATCTCCTTCGGCATGGGTCCGTCGACACGCTTGCCGCACACATCGACCTCGCCCTGCGCCGGCGTCAGCAGTCCGCCAATGACGTTCAGCAGCGTGCTTTTCCCGCAACCCGACGGACCGATCAGGGCGAGCAGCTCGCCCCGATAAATGTCCATCGTGGTTTCCTGCAGCGCCCTGACGTGTTTGGCGTCCCCCGCCTCTCCAAACTCATGGGCCACATTCTTGATGCGAACAGATGTTTCCTGCATGGCCCCTTCAGTTCATTTGGTCACTTCGGCAAGAAGGCCTCGGTGAAAAGCTTGGTCATGTCGGTCTCGCTCTTCAGGATTTCGAGTTCGACCAGCGAGCGCGACAGAAGCGTCAGCGCTTTCGGATCGAACTTCCCGTCGTCGGAGAACATCGGCATGAGTTCATCGTAGACGCGGTTGGTGATCTCCACGTCCTTGTCGGTCACTTCAGCGGCGATCTTGACGGTCTCGTCGCGGTTTGCGCGCATGAAGCGGATCGACTCGAACCAGCCTTCGAGGAACGCCTTCGCCGCCTCGGGCTTTTCGGCGATGACCTTGTCGGTGCCGAAGATCACGTGGATGTGGAAATCCTTGATGTCGGTGAACCGCACGAGGATTCGGCCTTCGCCTTCCCGCTCCAGGGTCAGCGCATTGCCGATGTCCATGATCGCGCCGTCGATGTCGCCGCGCTTCATTGCGGCGATCTGGCCGGGCATCGCGCCCATGGCCTTGATGTCGATGCCCTTGGGTCCCCAGCCCTGACGACGCGCGGTTTCGCTGACGAGGAAATAGGTGAGCGACCCTTGCGTCGACACGCTGATCTTCTTGTCCTTCAGATCAGCCACGGTCTTCGGCCCGTTGGGGCGCACGACAATGGCCAGAAGAAGGGGCGGCCCGGCCATGGCGGCCACGCCTTTCACCGGCGAGCCCTTGGCGATGAAACCAAGACCCGGGCCGGAGCCCAGCATGAAGTCGACGCCGCCCGCCGCCGCCGCCTGCTGCATCTTGGCGTCGCCCGCGAAAGCGATGGATTCGACATCGAGGCCGCGCTTTTTGAAGAAGCCCTTTCGCATGCCGACATCGAGCGGCACGAAGGAAAAGGCCTCCGGCACAGCCTTGCCGACGCGCACCGGCGTCTGCGCCCGAGCGCTGGTGAGCCCAGCCGCGAGCATCGCCGCAGCGGCGACCAGCGAGAATGTACGACCGAATCCGCGGGTCATCGGCGTTTCCTTATTTGGGCAACATGGCTTCGGTGTAGAGCTTCGACATGTCGGGCTCGATCGGCAGCGTCTTCAACTCGACGAACGACTTCGCCAGCACGTCGAGCGCCTTCGGATCGAACCGGCCGTCTTTCGAAAACATCGGCATCAGCTCGTCGTAAATAGCGGACGCGAGCTCCTTGTCGGTTCCCATGACCTCGGCTGCGATGTCGATGGTCCTGGCCTTGTTCTGACGCATGAAGTCGACCGTCTCGAACCAGCCTTCGATGAAGGCCGTCACGGCCTTGGGCTTTGCGGCGATGTATTTGTCGGTCGCGAACATCACATGCGCATGGAAGGGACCGACCGCATCGCCAAAGCGCGCGAGAATGCGGCCCTCTCCGGACTTCTCGTAATTCAGCGCCGAAGCCATATCGACGACGCCGCCATCGACGCCCTTCGATTTCACGGCGGCGATGCGGGCGGCGTTCTCGCCGATGCCCACGACCTTGATCGCGCCGAGGCCCCAGCCCTGTTTGACGGCGATCTGGTTGACCAGCCATTGAGTCACGGAGCCCACGCCCGACACGCCGACGGTGCGGCCGTTGAGATCGGCTGCGCTCTTAAGCGCAGAGTCCTTGGGGACGACGAGCGCAAACAAAAGCGGCGGGCCGGCGAAAGCCGCAACCGCCTTGATCGGCGAGCCCTTCACGATGAAGGCCATGCCCGGGCCGGACGCCAGCGACATGTCGATGGCGTCAGCCGCCATGCCCTGCTGCAGCCGCGCATCGCCCGAGAAGCTGGAGATCTCGACATTCAGATTTCGCTTCTTGAAGAAGCCCATCTGCACGCCGACGTCCACGGGAACGAAGGAAAACGCCTCGCGCCCGGCCTTTCCGACGCGAACGAGATCCTGGGCGGATGCGACAGCCGGCCCAAGCAGCAAGCTGGTCAATGCGAAAGCCATCACGAGACGCAAATGTGCCATTGCAGCCCCTCCCCCTTCGCCCGCAGGCGTTTCCACGCGGATGTTTCCGCCGGATCTCTTCTTATTTTGCGTTCATACTACGCTGACGTTTGGTGGCCTCAAGATCAACTTCGCGGCGCGCATTCAAAATCACGCCATAGTCGCGCTGCGCCGCGTCAGCCGTGATCATCTCTTCGAGCACATCGTGCCGCACGGCCTCAGGATCGCGTTCAAGCGGGTCGCCCCAGCCGCCGCCGCCGCCTGTGCGGACGATCGCTTCCGCGCCAATCGGCACGGAAACATGGGCGCCGCGCATCGGCGAAAACTCCGTCTGCCCCGGCAGCCGCATCAGGTAGCCCCCGAAATCACCGGGCTTGCCATTCCACAGGCCCCAGGGCGGGCATTTCTGCCGCTTCGTATGCTCGAAATTCCAGCGGCCTTCGACAAGGTTGCGCACGCGCACGTCGAGGCCAAGTCCGCCGCGGTACTTGCCCGCTCCGCAGGAATCCGTGCGCATCGCGCGGTCCTCGATGAGCACCGGGCATTTAAGTTCGATGCCCTCGATCGACCCGTTGCGCACGTCGCCCTGGCAGACCGAGACCGTGGCCGACTCACCGTCTTCCGTCGGGCGTCCGCCCCAGCCGCCGCCCTCGAGGCTCTGGACCACGAAGCGCTTGCCGGTCTTCGGATGCACGCCGAAGAACACGACGGCGCCGCCCAGAAGTCCGTGATGTCCTGCTGGCACGCGGTCCGGCATGGCCGGGGCCAGCGCCGCGACAATCGTGTCGACCGCCGTCGGGATCACCGCGCTCCAGCCCGACATCGGCGCCGGAAAGCGCGCCATCATGATGTTGCCTTCGGGGATGATGACGTCGAGAGCGCGGAAGGACCCTTCGTTGACGGGTTCCAGCGGCGCGGTCAACGCCTTGTAGGCCACGCGCGCGCCGGCCAGCGTGCGCGAATTGATCGCCGCGCGGCGCTCGCCTGAGCACCCCGACAGATCGATCGTCATCTGGCTGTCCTTGATGGTGACCTTGGCGTGGATCTTCACCGGATCGCCGA
>JAQGKM010000389.1 GCA_028290125.1 Hyphomicrobiales bacterium
GTGGTCTGGCGCGCATCGCGCGTCTCCGACACCGAGCCGTGGTGGATGACCGCGATGCGATCGGCGATCTCGAACAATTCGTCGAGATCCTGGCTGATCACCAGCACCGCCGACCCTTGGCGCGCGAGGTCGATCAGCTGCTGGCGGATGAAAGCCGAGGCCGCCGCATCGACGCCCCATGTCGGCTGGTTCAGCACCAGCACCGAGGGTTTGCGCGACACTTCACGGCCGACCAGAAACTTCTGCAGATTGCCGCCCGACAGGGTGCGCGCCGCCGGGTCGATGCTGCCGGCGCGAACGTCGAAAGCCGCGATGATCTCGCGCGCCAGTTTCTTCGCCGCAGGCAGGTCGACCAGCATGCCGTGCGCCACGTCGCCGGTGGCGTGCCGCGACAGGATGACGTTCTGCGACAGGCTGAAATCGGGCGCCGCCGCGTGCCCGTTGCGCTCTTCCGGCACGAAGGCCGCGCCATATTGACGTCGCATCGTGATGTCGTCGCGCCCGACCGAAACGCCATCGATGCGCACGCAGGCCGCAGCTTCCGACAGACGCTCGCCCGAAAGCGCCGAAAACAATTCGTCCTGCCCGTTGCCGGCGATGCCCGCAATGCCGAACACCTCGCCGCCGCGCACCTGCAGCGACACGTCCCGCAGCGCGACGCCGTGCATGTCCTCGGACGGCATCGACAGGCCCTCGACGGCGAGCCGCTCGGGACCGGCGGCGTCGAGCCGCGTCGAGCGCACCTCGACCACATGCGTGCCGACCATCATCGCGGCAAGCGAGCGCGCGCTTTCATCCTGCGGAATGCACGTCGACACGACGCGTCCGCCGCGCAGCACGGTCGCGCGATCGCACAGGCGGCGCACCTCCTCGAGCTTGTGCGAAATGTAGAGGATCGCCCTGCCCTCCGCGCGCAGCACGTCGAGCGTCGCAAACAGCCGTTCGGCCTCCTGCGGCGTCAGCACGGAGGTCGGCTCGTCGAGAATGATGAGTTTCGGGTCCTGCAGAAGGCAGCGCGCAATCTCGATGCGCTGGCGTTCGCCGGCCGAGAGCGTCCACACCGGCCGGTCCGCCTCGAGGCTGAGCCCATAGCGCTCAGTCACGCCCGCAATGCGCGCCGGCAGGCCCGCAAGGCTCTCCCCCTTGGGCAGGACGAGGCCGATGTTCTCCGCCACCGTCAGATTGTCGAACAGCGAAAAGTGCTGGAACACCATGCCGATGCCGGCGGCGCGCGCCGCTTCCGGATTGGCGAAGAGCACCGGCGTTCCGTCGAGCAGGATCTCGCCCTCGGTCGGCTCCAGCAGGCCGTAGAGGATCTTCACCAACGTCGACTTGCCGGCGCCGTTTTCGCCGAGCAGCGCATGCGCCTCGCCCGCCACGATGTCGAGATCGATCCCGCCATTGGCCGTAAAGGCGCCGAAGCGCTTGACGATCCCGCGCATCTGGATGAGCGGCGTTTGGCCGTTTGCTGGTCGGGCTGTCATGGCGCTCTCAGGGAATCAGGACGGCGGCGCCGGTGGTGGCGCGGCCGGCGAGCGCTTCATGCGCCTGCACCACGTCTTCCAGCTTGTAGCGGGCGTGAATCGGAATGGTGACGTCGCCGCGCGAGATGGCCTTCATCAGGTCTTTGGCGGAGGCCTCGTAATCCTCGCGCTTGGCGATGTAGGTGAACAGCGTCGGCCGCGTCGCAAACAGCGAACCCTTCTGCGACAGCAGGCCGATGTTGAAGGCGTCGATGGCGCCCGAGGCCGAACCGAACGACACGAACATGCCCATCGGGCGAATGCAGTCGAGCGAGCCCATGAAGGTCGTCTTGCCGACGCCGTCATAAACCACGTCGCAGAGCTTGCCCTTGGTGATCTTCTTCACGCGCTCGACGAAATCCTCCGTGTTGTAGAGGATGACGTGCTTCGCCCCGGCCTTCTTGGCGAGTTTGGCCTTCGCCTCCGAGCCGACCGTGCCGATGACGGTGGCGCCCAGCGCCTTGCCCCATTGGCAAAGCAGCAGACCGACGCCGCCGGCTGCGGCGTGGACCAGGATGGTGTCGCCCTCTTTCACCTTGAAAGTGCGGCGCAGCAGATATTGCGCGGTGAGGCCCTTCAGCATCATCGCCGCAGCCATCTCGTAAGAAATGGACTTCGGGATTTTGATCAGCGCCTTGGCGGGAACATTGCGCTCTTCCGCATAGGAGCCGAGCGTCGACACATAGGCGACGCGGTCGCCGATGCTGAAACCCTCGACGCCCTTGCCGAGCGCCACGACCTCGCCAGCGCCCTCATTGCCGGGCGTGAAGGGCAGCGGCGCCGGATAGGCGCCCTGGCGGAAGTAGATGTCGATGAAGTTGAGGCCGATCGCATGGTTGCGCACGCGCACTTCGCCCTTGGCGGGCGCCGGAAGCTCAATGTCTTCCAGCACCATGACTTCGGGGCCGCCGGTGGCGTGAATGCGAATGGCCTTGGTCATCGGGAACTCCGTCGAGAAACGCTGACTCGCATCATGCTGTGGTGGCCAAGTTGACGCAATGGCCGCTGCTGATCGAGATCATGGTCGCGGAACGCCCGATGCCTGATAATGCCGTCATGCTCTCACCCGAGTCGTCTCTATGCCCAAGAGCAAGCAAGACATGAACCAACAGCCCACCTTCGCCGAACTCTTCACGCCGAAACTCGTCACGGTGCTGCGCGAGGGCTACCGCTGGAAGGAGTTCAAGACCGATGCGGTGGCGGGGCTGACAGTCGCCATCGTCGCCCTGCCGCTCTCCATGGCGATCGCCATCGGCTCGGGCGCCAAGCCCGAACAGGGACTTTACGCGGCGGTCATCGGCGGCTTCCTCGTGTCGGCCCTGGGCGGCAGCCGGTTCCAGATCGGCGGACCTGCGGGCGCCTTCATCGCGCTCGTCGCCGCGACCATCGTCAAGTTCGGCTACGACGGCTTCCTGCTCGCCACCTTCATGGCGGGCATCATGCTGGCGGCCATCGGCTATCTGCGTCTTGGCACCTTCATCAAATACATCCCGCATCCGGTGCTGGTCGGCTTCACGTCCGGCATTGGCGTGATCATCTTCTCCGGCGAGATCCGCGATCTGTTCGGTCTCGCCATCGCGCATGAGCCGTCCGAACTCCTGCCGCGCCTGAAAGCGCTGTGGGCGGTGCGCGACAGTTTCAGCGGACTTGCCGTGGGCATGTCGGCGTCTTGCCTTGCAATCATGCTGGTGCTCAAGAAAGTCGCGCCGCGCTTTCCCGGCATGCTGGCGGCGGTGGTATTCGGCGCCGGCGCCGTGTGGCTGTTCAACCTGCCGGTCGAGACGATCGGCACGCGTTTCGGCGGCATTCCGGGCGCCCTGCCCGCGCCGGCCTTTCCATCCTTCACGCCGACACGCGCGCTGGAGGTCTTTCCGGCAGCCATCGCCATCGCGTTGCTGGGCGGCATGGAGAGCCTGCTGTCAGCCGTTGTGGCCGACGGCATGACCGGTCGTCGCCATCGCTCGAATTGCGAACTGGTCGCGCAGGGTTACGCCAACATGGCGAGCGCGTTGTTCGGCGGCCTCTGCGTCACCGGCACCATCGCGCGCACCGCGACCAACGTCCGCGCCCATGCGCATGGTCCCGTCGCCGGCATGATGCATTCCGTCTTCCTGCTCGCCTTCATGGTGCTGGCCGCGCCGCTGGCGAGCTACGTGCCGCTCGCGGCGCTCGCCGCCGTCCTCGCGCTGGTCGCCTGGAACATGATCGAGAAGGACGAATTCGCCCACATCCTGCGCCACGATCGCGGCGAGGCGGGCGTGCTGCTCGCGACTTTCCTGCTGACGGTTTTCTACGATCTCACCGTCGGCATCGGCGTCGGCGTCACGCTCGGCGCCATACTGTTCATGCATCGCATGGCGGAATTGGTCGAAGTCTCGACGCAGACCCAGATCGTCGACGAGGACCGCGCCGACGGCGTGCCCGCCGAGCGCACCGCCTATCTGGCGAACGGCGGCGACGTCATGATCTATCGCATCGCCGGGCCGTTCTTCTTCGGCGCTGCGGGCAGCGTCGCCGCCGTGCTAGGCGAGATCGGCGCGGCGCCGCGCGCCTTCGTTCTCGACCTCGACGCCGTGCCGCTGGCCGATGCGACCGCCGCACAGACGCTCGACGGCTTTCTGAAAAAGGCGAAACGCGCCGGCGTGCCGCTCTATATTGCAGGCGCCCGCCCGCAGGTGCGCCACGTGCTCGAGGCCAATGGCCTTACGGAAGACCGCGTCATCTACGCCGCCAGCGTCGACGAAGCGCGTCGGTTGGCGCTTACCTGAAGCGGAAACGCCAGAGCGTCAGCGCCACGAAATATCCCGCGCTGGCGATCAGGCCAGCCTTGGCGACGTAATCGGCCTTGAGGCCCTGCCCCACGGCCAGCATCGCGCTCGCAAACCACACGCAGGTGAAGGCGATCGACAGCGCGCGGAACGAACGCACCCGCATCGGATGCGCGAACGGCACGCGCAGGAACATCAGAATGCAGAGAACGACGATGACGCCGACGCTCGCCCAGACCGGCAGTTCGAACACGAAAAGATAGAGCGCCACCACGTTCCAGAGCGCCGGGAAACCCCGGAAGAAATGATCTTCCATCTTCATGCGCGTGTCGGCGAAATAGAGCGACGAGGCGACCACGATCAACAGGCCGAGGCCGAGCGCCAGATCGTCGCCCATCAGCCCCGAGCGCCAGATGCCCGCGACCGGCACGATGACGTAGGTCAGGTAATCGATGACGAGATCCAGCACCTTCCCGTCGTATTCGGGCGCGGTTTCCTCGATCTTCACCAGCCGCGCGAACGTGCCGTCGACGCCGTCGATCAGCAGCGCGGCGCCAAGCCAGAAGAACATGGCCGGAAACTGCCCCTTGAAGGCTGCGGCCAGCGCCAGGAACCCGGCGGCGGCGCCGGCCGCCGTGAACAGATGGATCGACAGCCCAAGCAGATGTGGCCCGAGCGGCGCGGAGGGCGCGGGCGCGGGCGGCGGCAGGTCGTCGGTCTTCTTCTTGCGAGGCGGCATACCCCTGATGAATCACAATCTGCACCCATCGACAACAGGACGCCCCTCGCCAAGCGACCCCGAGCGCCCTAAAAACAGAACATGAGCGAAGCCAGTCACAGCGACATTGTCATCGTCGGCGCCGGAACGGCGGGTCTCGCCACGGCGCTGG